>CANFNO010000066.1 GCA_947447845.1 Burkholderiales bacterium
ACTTCGGTGGATCAGGGTTCCGAGCAAGTGCGCCTCTTCGAACTGCGCGAGCTGATAGACGACGTTCTGTTTGCCCTCAACAGCAGGCTGAAAAAGATGCCCATTGCTGTAAAGGTGGACTGTGCCCCAAACCTTCAATTGCTCGGCAAACCGGGTCTGGTGCAGCAGCTCCTTACCAATTTGCTCGTGAATTCCATGGTGCATGGCTTTGATGAGGGCGAAAGAGCCGGGACAATTTCATTGCAGGCTGGCTTTTCTGGCGGCATTTTGACCATCATCTTCAGCGACGATGGCCGGGGCATCGCGCCAGAGGTACTGAGCCACATTTTTGAGCCCTTCTACACCACGCGCCGGGGGGCTGGTGGTTCGGGTCTGGGCCTCTACATTTGCTACAACATCGTCGTTACAGAGTTGAGTGGCAGCATCCAGTGCAGCAGCGTATTGCAGCAAGGCTGTCGATTTGAGATCCGGTTTCCAGCCTCCCTGGCCGGACAAGATAAGCAGGTGTCAGTATGAAAATTATTCGTTCTCCTGATGCGTCAGCTGTTGTAACCGCAAAACCAGAATCGACTGGAAATCTGCCAGGCAATACGGCTGCCCCGCGACACACCTGGAAAATGCTGGTGGTAGACGATGAGCCAGACATGCGCACCCTTACGCGCATGAATCTCAAGGGCTTTGATTTTGCTGAGCGTGACCTCGAAATTATTGACGCCCGCAGTGCCGCTGAAGCGCGTGAAAAACTGGCCGCCCACCCGGACATCGCGCTAGCCCTGATCGATGTGGTCATGGAAACGGACGATGCGGGTCTGCGTTTGGTGGAGTACATCCGCAAAGACCTCCAAAACCACATGATGCGCCTGATTATTCGCACCGGTCAGCCAGGCCTGGCCCCCGAGCGATACGTCATAGACCACTTTGACATTGACGACTACAAGGACAAAACCGAACTCACCGCGACCCACCTTTACACGGCCGTGCGCTCGGCGATTAAGTCCTATCGCGACCTGCGCTCAATAGACCTCAACCGGGTGGGCCTGCAGCACGTTCTCATGGCTGCGCCTGACATCTATCGGATTAGCAATCGCTCGCTCGACCAGTTCTTTCAGGGCGTGCTGACGCAAATCATTGGTTTGTGCAACCTGTCGAACTCGAGTTTCATCTCCACCATCGAAGGCGCCATCGCCACCTTTGATGAAACCGAGGTCACTATTCAGGCCAGTTCCAGCAAGCTTCACGGCAACGAACGCTTTGAGCACATTCGGGAGCAGTGCACCCAGGCCGTGTTGACTGGGCAACCCCCACAGTCTCTGCGCAAAGATGCCTACGTTGTGCCGCTTGTGGTCAATCAAAAAACTACCGGGTTCATATACATCGAACCGACCAATGGTTTGGACGAGCAAGACCGGGCCTTGATCAACATGATGGCGCAACAGTGCTCCAGCGCACTTGAAAACTTGCACCTGCATGTGGAACTGACGCATTCCTATGACCACATCATCAATATGCTGGCGACTATTGCCGAATTTAAGGATAGCGCAACCGGTAGCCATATCAACCGTATCGACCGCTACACCCGTTTAGTGGCCGTCGAACTCGGGCTTTCGGAGGAAGAAGCCATCCACATCGGTAAGGCCAGCCGGCTACACGATGTGGGCAAGATTGGCATTTCAGACGCTATTTTGCGCAAGCCCGGGCGCCTCACAGAAGACGAGATCGTCGTCGTGCGCACCCACACCCAGATTGGGCGGACCATTCTGGAAAACGACGTTCACCTGGCAACCGCTTGCGATATCGCGGCCCATCACCACGAGCGTTGGGACGGTAAGGGCTATCCGGAAGGGCGCCCTTCCAGCGAATTTCACTTGGCAACGCGCATCGTCAGTGTGATTGATGTATTTGACGCGCTTATCAGTCGGCGCCCCTACAAAGAGCCTTGGGATCCGGAAGAGGCGGCACTCGAATTGGAGAGGGGGGCCGGTACCCAGTTCGATCCGGCGGTAGTGCAGGCTGTCCTGCGTCTGTACCGACGGGGCAGCTTTGACGCCATTGTCCAGGCCGCGCAAAACATCACATGAACTCACCGCGAATTGCGACTTGCCGGGCCAGGGCGTGCCTGAACGCGTATTCGGATTTGATCTGGCGCAATGGCCTCCGACCCTTTGGATCGATGGCTTTGATCTGGCGCAATCGGTGCAAGGCTACTGAGCGCACTATTCTTGATGCAGCGTAAACACTGAGTTTTCCAAGGGCTTGTGCTACTGCTGGATTTGACTGGGATTTGTGACTTGTGCCTCTATCGCGTGGCACAATGAAGTCAAAGTTTAGGGTTCTTGTCTGGCCCGATTGCGCAATTACACTTCAAACCATGCCACGCTATAACGCTCCATTTGAGATTCATGTCCATGGTCAAGTACCGCTTCGTGCGGATGTTGGTTTTGACCAGTTGCAGGAATCACTCAAACCCCTGTGGAAGTACGCTGGTTGCAGATCATTGTCGGATGGCGCGACGAGTTCCTACGAGGATGAACCGGGTATCAAGTTTGATGCAGGTGATCACGTCCTGCAGATGTGTTGGACCGTCGCCGGTGACGAGGATTTTCGGCAGACCCTGGATGAGGTCTGCATGAACCTCAATGAAATTGCGGATACCGGTGCGGCCATCGAAGTCACTTTCTATGATGCCGACTTTGACAACGAAGAAGAAGCTCCCAGCGGCGAATCCCGCGATGACTTTTTGATGCTGTTTGTCGGACCCAATCCAGCCGCCATCATGCAGGTGCAAAGAGACTTGTTGGTGCAGGATCTGATCAACATGATGGAGCGTCACTTTGACGGTTCCGAGTTGGGTGGCGTGGTCGCTGAAGTGGACAAGCTCTTTGCACAGCGTTTTGACGCGCTGGTGCATTCGCTTGAAATTGGCAAGCCACCCAGAGGCCCGGGTGGTGGACATGGCGGGGGTCATGGAGGCGGTCGAAAGCCGCGTCATCTCCATTGATTCTGCCGGAGCAGTATGTTAAAGAAAATAAACGTTGAACAGATTCAACTAGGGATGCATTTAAAGGAGTTTTGTGGCTCCTGGATGGAGCATCCCTTCTGGCGCAACGGCTTTGTTCTGACTGACCCAAAAGACATTGAAAGCATTCTCGCCAGCAGCATCAAGGAAGTCTGGATTGATTGTGACAAAGGCGATGATGTGGCCCCGGGAGAGGTCGCAGTTTCCGAGGCGGATTCAGACGCAGAGGTCGAGGCTGCGTTGGCGCAGGTCGTTCTTGATCGCCGTAACTTGGCACCGGTTTCTACCGAGCAAGAACTCGCGCACGCTGCCAAGATTTGCCTGCAGGCCAAACGTGCGGTTATTTCCATGTTTGAAGAAGCGCGTATGGGCAAGGCCGTTGATACCGGTGGCGCGAAGAAATTGGTGGAAGAGATTACCGACTCTGTGGCGCGCAATCCTGGCGCATTGATCAGTCTGGCCCGCCTCAAAACGGCGGATGACTACACCTATATGCACTCCGTGGCGGTCTGCGCCATGATGGTGGCGCTAGCCAAGCAACTGAAACTTGACGAGGAACAAACCCGACTGGCGGGTCTGGCCGGGCTGATGCACGACTTGGGCAAGGCCATGATCCCCATGGAGATATTGAACAAGCCAGGCAAGCTCAGCCAAGCGGAGTTCGAGATCATCAAGCAGCATCCGCGCGAAGGGCACCGGCTGCTTTTGACGGGGGCGGATGTAGATCCTGTGGTGCTGGACGTGTGTTTGCACCACCACGAGAAAACTGACGGCTCGGGCTATCCGGACAAACTAAGTGATGCGCAGATCAGCTTGTTTGCAAAAATGGGTGCAGTGTGCGACGTCTACGATGCGATCACCTCCAACCGTCCCTACAAGCCCGGCTGGGATCCGGCAGAGTCGCTGCGCCGTATGGCAGAGTGGGCCAAGGGTCACTTTGATATTCAGGTGTTTCAGGCCTTCGTCAAGAGCCTGGGCATTTACCCGATCGGTAGCCTGGTGCAACTCAGTTCGGGCAGGCTGGGTGTGGTGGTGGAGCAAACCGGCAAGTCCTTGACCACGCCAACCGTCAAGGTATTTTTTTCCACCAAGTCGAATATGCGCATCATCCCGGAACTCGTCGATCTGTCGCGGCCGGGTGTAACCGAAAAAATCGTCAGCCGTGAGGACCCCGCGAAATGGCGTTTTCCGGACCTGAACGAACTCTGGTCCGGCGTAACCGCGTGAATCGCAGGGCGTCTAACAGCCCCGGGTAATTGGCATCTCGACTGGGCGTGCGAGCGCCGCATGTTTACCCAATTCCAACTTGGCAATGGCATTGCGGTGGACCTCATCCGGACCATCTGCGAACCTTAGCGAACGCGCACAGGTGTAGAGATAAGCCAGCGGAAAGTCTTCACACATGCCCGCCGCGCCATGCGCCTGCATGGCCCAATCGATGACCTCGCACGCCATGTTGGGTGCCACCACTTTGATCATCGCAATTTCGTTACGTGCGAACTTATTGCCTGCCTGATCCATCATCCAGGCGGCTTTCAGCGTCAGCAAGCGTGCCATGTCAATTTTGCAACGGGCCTCGGCAATGCGCTCCTGGGTCACGGTTTGAGCAGCGATGGGCTTGCCAAAGGCGACACGCGATGAGGCGCGCCTGCACATCAACTCCAGCGCACGCTCGGCCATACCGATCAGCCGCATGCAATGGTGGATGCGACCGGGTCCCAGACGACCTTGCGCGATCTCAAAACCGCGGCCTTCGCCCAGCAGAATGTTTCCAACGGGTATCCGGACATTGTCAAATAGCACCTCCATATGGCCGTGCGGTGCGTCGTCGTAGCCAAATACGCTTAGTGGCCTTACCACCGTCAAGCCCGGCGTGTTGGCGGGAACCAGCACCATGCTTTGCTGGGCATGCCGCGCCGCGTCCGGGTCGGTCTTGCCCATGGCGATGTAGATGGCGCAACGTGGGTCTCCCGCGCCTGAGGTCCACCATTTGCGGCCATTGATTACGTATTCGTCACCCTGGCGCTCGATGCGGGTCTCGATATTGGTGGCGTCGCTGGAGGCCACGGCCGGCTCGGTCATAGCAAAGGCCGAGCGGATCTTTCCATCCAGCAAGGGTTTGAGCCAGCGTTGCTTGTTTTCTTCTGAGCCGTAGCGGGCAATGGTTTCCATATTGCCAGTGTCGGGTGCCGAGCAGTTGAACACTTCGCTGGCCCAGGGGACGCGACCCATGATTTCCGCCAGCGGCGCGTACTCCTGGTTGTTCAGTCCGGCACCCGCAAAACCTGCAGCCTCGGCGCTGTCGACCGGCAGAAATAGGTTCCACAAGCCTGCCGACTGTGCCAGGGGTTTGAGTGTTTCGATGGTTTGCAATGGCGTCCAGCGCTTGCCATTCGCGGTGTTGGCAGCAATCTCGGCGTGGTAGGCACCCTCCGAAGGATAAATATGCGTGTCCATGAACTGCTGCAGCCTGGATTGCAGTTCCTTTGTTTTGGGGCTGTAGTCAAAGTCCAAGGGCTTCTCCTCTTTGTAGGGGGTTTGTTGAGACGCTGAAATCTCAGGCTTTTTGGGCAAACTGCCAGGCCAATTGCGCCAGCGGTCTTGCTCCCGCAGCGGAACTGACGGCCTGCGCGCTGGAGGCAGTGCCTGCTTCTACGCGTTTGCCTATGCCCTGCAAAATGGCCGCGATGCGGAACATGTTGTATGCCATATAGAAGTTCCAGTCCTGCTGGAGTTGCTCCGGGCTAACCAGGCCGGTGCGCTCGCAATACAGGCGGATATATTCTTCTTGCGCCGGAATGCCCAGTGCGGCTAGGTCCTCACCGCCAATGCCACGGAAGGTGCCGGTGGGTATGTTCCAAGCCATGCAGTGGTAGCTGAAGTCGGCAAGCGGGTGCCCCAGGGTTGAGAGCTCCCAATCCAGCACCGCGATGACTTTGGGCTCTGTCGCATCAAACATCAGGTTGTCCAGGCGGAAGTCGCCGTGCACGATGCTGACCATTTTTTCATCGCGTGCCATGGCCGGGATGTTTTGGGGCAGCCACTCCATCAACGCGTCCATTTCGGGGATTGGCTGGGTGATGGATGCCTGGTATTGGCGGCTCCAGCGACCAATCTGGCGATCAAAGTAGTTTCCGGGCTTGCCATAGGCGCTTAGGCCCTGCTGCACCACATTGACAGTGTGGAGTTCAGCGATCACCCGGTTCATCTCCTGGTAGATGGCTTTGCGATCGGGCGGTGTCATACCGGGTAAGAGGGGGTCCCACAACACACGGCCTTCCATGTACTGCATCACGTAGAAGGCACGTCCGATGACCGATTCGTCCTCACACAGGCAGATCATGCGCGGCACAGGTACCCGGGTACCTGCCAGACCACGCATGACCGCATATTCGCGCTCTACGGCGTGGGCGGATGGCAGCAGCTGCGATAAGGGTCCAGGCTTGGCACGCATCACATAGCAGCCCGTGGGTGTGATCAGCTTGTAGGTCGGGTTGGACTGCCCGCCCTTGAACATCTCCACCTCAATCGGGCCTTCGAAATCCGGCAATTGGTTTTTGAGCCACGCAGTCAGTGCTGCGGTGTCAAACAGGTGCTTGCCGGTGGCTGTGCGTGTCCCCGTGAAGTCGTCAAATTCGCTCATGGTTGATCTTCTTAGTGTTCAATGGTCTGCTTCTGCGATGCGCATCAAGGCCTGGCGGTCGCGAATGACCAAGCCACCGGGCTCAATGCGAATGGTGTCCTCGCGCTCCATGCTCTTGAGTTCCTGATTCACCCTTTGCCGGGATGCGCCCAGCAATTGAGCCAACTCTTCCTGGGCCAGTTGCAGGCCGATGCGTACCTCGCTGCCATCGCTCAACGAAGGGACGCCGTAGCTACGAACCAGATGCAACAACTGTTTGGCCAAACGTGCGCGCAGGGGCAGGGTGTTGAGGTCCTCCACCAGGCCATAGAGCTGGCGGATACGGCGGGCATGCAGGCGCAGCAAGGCCTCGTAAAGTTCCGTGTGGGTAGCCAAGATTTTCTTGAAGTCAGCCTTGGCTACGCACAGTGTGGTGCTGTCACCATGGGCGTAAGCGTCGTGCGTGCGTCGGTCACCATCGAAAATCGACACATCACCAAACCAGATACCGGGCTCCACGTAGGTCAGCGTGATCTGCTTGCCCGAAATGGAAGTAGAACTTACGCGAATGGCGCCTTTGGCGCAGGCCAGCCACTCTTCGGGCGGCTCGCCTCGGGCGGTAATCAATTCACCATCTCGAAAGCGCTTTACATAGGCACAACGCAAAATGTCGTGCCGCAACGACGGCGAGAGCGTGGAAAACCAGCGTCCAGAATTGATTGCGGCGCGTTCTTCAATAGTGAGAATGGGTTCTTCCATGGCGATAGATGCTTTTCTTCAATCAGTTGGTTGGTCATCATTGTCGGGTGCGCGCTGCCGCCTTGCATAAGCTTTTGTCACCCGCGTGTCAGTGACTGCAATCAAGTGATGCCTTGGGTCTGGCGCGGCAGCGCAACGTCGCTGCAGTTGTGGCGTGTTTTGGTGGAATTCATTGATTAAAGCCTGACTGAAAATACGGCTGCCTGTGCCAAAATGCAAAACAGATATGCAGTCCCAACATAAAACGATTCTTTTTGCCTGGTCAGTCGCATTGTTGCTGGCTTCAACCAGCGCCCCGGCATTGACCCTTGGGCGCTTGCATGGAAGTGTTTTGTTGGGCAAGGCGCTGGATGTTTCTGTAAGCGTCCAGTCCGCCGCCGATGAAGATTTGTCTGCTATCTGCTTTGACGCAGATGTCATTTATGGTGAGATTCCCCTGGAGCGCAGTCGAATCACGATTCAGTCTCTAGCAGGCGCGCAGCCAAATAGCCGGACCGTGCAAATCTCTTCCCCAGTGCCAGTCAATGAAGCGGTGGTGACCGTCAATCTCAAGGCCTCTTGCGGTCCCAAAGCCGCGCGACGCTATGTGTTGCTGTCGGAAGTGATAAGTGAGACGATTTCTTCAGGGGCAGATACAACTCCGGTAAGTATGCCGACGCCAATGCGCACGCAGTCCGCCACGGTTCAAGCTGTTGCGCCAGCACCCGGCGCGGACCAGGTCGCAAGTCCTGCCGTTGTTAAACCTGCACTTGCAGCCAAGAAGGCACCCGTTGCGCGCCCGAAACAAGCCCCAGTGGCCAAGGGTTCTGCAAATGACGCCGAAGTATCTGCAGGCAAACCCTTGAACACCCCGCTGATGGAAGAACTGCAACGACGTGTTGACGAGATGGAGAAAGCACAGGGCAGCAATTCCGTTTCAGAGCAGTTGCTTAAAAATGCATCGCTTGCCAAGGCGTTGGAGGCTGACATAGAAAGTTTGCGAGTCGCAACTGTCAAGAACCAAAAGAATCTTCAAACTATGGTTGCCGCGCTCGAGAGCGCACCAACTCAGAATTACGGTCGAGGTCTGGTCTATTTGTTAGGTGCTCTTCTTTTGGCATGCATAGCGGCGCTTGCCTATATTGTTATGCGCCTGCGAAACGCGGGTTTTGATACTTCGCCGTGGTGGTCTGGCGGCGAAGATCGATCTGCTACGACCGTGCGAAGTGCCTCGGCTGTACCTGCCCCATTGGTGTCCGTCGCCCGAGTTGATGCTGACACGGCCAACTTGGCAGTCACTTCAACCCGCGCCATGTCCGGTGGAAACACGGCACCAGCTTCGATGCAGTCGCAACCGATAGCTCTGGACGTCGACACCACGCGTAACACCGTAGTGATGGATGTGCGACCGGTAACGAGTTCATCTGACACGGCTTCGGCAATATCACCGCGCGCGCCGGCTCAGGATTTCGCCAATAGCAATACCGGGGCGATTAAGACCATCAACACCAAAGAAATGCTGGATATCCGTCAGCAGGCCGAATTCTTTATGGCGCTTGGTCAGCATGATGAGGCCGTACGGCTTTTGGAATCGAACATTCAAGACAGTGCAGACGCAAATCCTTTGATCTTCCTGGATTTGCTGAAAATTCTGCATACGCTAAGTCGACGGGTCGAATTTGAACGGTATCGTGAAGAGTTCAACTTGCAGTTCACCGGACGCGTATTGGACTATGCCAACTTCCGTTTCGAGGGTAATGGCCTGGAGGCCTATGAAGATATATGCCAGCAGATTGTGGTGCTTTGGCCTTCTGAATACACGATCGACTACATCGAGCAGTGCTTGGTAAGAACTCCGGAAGATGATCCGGAGCAAGGCATTGATCTCGAGGCATTCAAAGATTTGCTGCTCTTGTATGGCGTTCTCAGACGCCTGGACCAAGCGGATGAAGCCTATTTGCCATTCAGCACATCGAGAACGGCACATTCGTCATCGACCGAGGTAAACGGCGGATTCGGTCATGCG
>CANFNO010000067.1 GCA_947447845.1 Burkholderiales bacterium
CTGCCCGAAAAAGCCACAGCCTGACAGCTGGCTCGGAAGTCCGGCCACAATGCGGGCCGGACACTTCAAGCCTGCTTTAAGGCCACTTCTAGGACACGCCATGCACATTACCTTTTGCTGCGCAGCTACCGAGGCCGAGCCCTGGCTGAACGATCTGCGTGCCGCCTTGCCCGGCGCCACCCTTAGCCTGTGGCAACCGGGTGCACCGGCGGCCGATTACGGCATCGTCTGGCAACCGCCGCAGGCTTTTTTTGACGAGCAGCCACAGCTCAAAGTTGCCTTCAATATTGGCGCCGGTGTGGATGCGCTGTTGCGCCTGAACATCGCCCCCGCGACACAGTTGGTGCGCTTGGACGATGCCGGTATGGGCGCACAAATGGCCGAATATGTTTGCCATGCGCTGATTCGCCACTACCGGTCCTTTGATGGTTACGACCTCGACAAGGCGCAAGGCGTCTGGCGGCAGCGCGAGGTGCTGCCGCGCTCCGAGATGCCGGTCGGCATCATGGGCCTGGGCGTGCTGGGCACGCGCGTGGCGCAGGCGGTGGCGCAGTTCGACTTCCCGGTGAACGGCTGGAGCCGCACCGCAAAGGACATACCCGGTGTGCGCTGCTTCCATGGCGCAGCAGGCTTTCACGACTTTCTGGCCGCCAGCAAAGTGCTGGTCTCGGTGCTACCCGCCACGCCTGAGACGCGCGACCTGATCAACCGCGATACGCTCTCGCGCCTTCAGCCCGGTGGCTACCTGATCAATGTGGCGCGTGGTGCGCAAGTGGTGGAAGAAGACCTGCTGGCGCTGATCGATGCAGGCCATATGGCCGGTGCCGCTTTGGATGTGTTTCGCACTGAGCCCTTGCCCGCAGGTCACCCGTTTTGGGCGCACCCCAAAATCCGCATGACCCCGCACACCGCTGCGCTGACCATTCGTGCCGACTCCATCGCGCAAATCGCCACCAAGATTGCGGCCATGCAAAGCGGCAAGCCGGTGGTCGGGCTGGTGGACCGTCAGCGCGGATACTAGACATCGCAACGTCCACTTGCCGGACACCTTGAAAAGAGAGATCGCCATGCCCTTGCCCCAACGCGTCCAACTGATCGATGTAGGCCCGCGCGACGGCCTACAAAACGAAAAGCAGCCGGTCAGCGCCGCCACCAAAATCGAACTGGTGCACCGCCTGCAGGACGCGGGCCTGACCGAGATCGAAGTCACCAGTTTTGTTTCACCCAAATGGGTGCCGCAGATGGCGGATAACGCCGAGGTGATGGCCGGGGTCAAGCGCAAACCCGGCGTGCGTTACTCGGTACTCACGCCCAATCTGCAAGGCTATGAGGCGGCGCTCAATTCAAACCCCGACGAGATCGTGGTGTTCGGCGCGGCCAGCGAGGCCTTCAGCCAGAAAAACATCAACTGCTCCATTGCCGAAAGCATCGAGCGCTTCCGCCCGGTGGTGCAGGCCGCATTAGCTGCTGGCATCGCCGTGCGTGGCGCCATCTCCTGCACCGTGGGCTGCCCGTATGAGGGCGAGATTGCGCCGGAGCGGGTGGAACTGGTGGCGCGCTTGATGCGCGAAATCGGGGTGCAACGGGTGGACATCGCCGACACCATCGGCGTGGGCACGCCGGGCAAGGTGCAGCGTGCGCTGGAAGCCGCCCTCAAGCACTACGACATCAACGAGGTGTCCGGCCATTTTCACGACACCTACGGCATGGCACTGGCCAACACGCTGGCCGCGCTGCAGGTGGGGGTGTGGAACTTCCAGTCCTCGGTGGCTGGCTTGGGCGGTTGCCCCTATGCCAAGGGCGCCACCGGCAATGTGGCGTCTGAGGACGTGGTTTACATGCTGCATGGCATGGGCATTGAGACCGGCATTGATCTGGATAAACTCATCGATGCCGGTAAATACATCAGCGATGCGCTGGGGCGTAAGCCCCATTCGCGCGCGGCCAATGCGCTGCTCACCAAGCGCCTGGGCTAGGCCTTGGTTAGCATCGGGCCCTTCCTTGTTTTTTTGAGATGGACCCCAACCCATGTGTGGAGCTGAATTGATAAGCCTTCCAGAAGGCGTGCAACGTGTTGCCGCCGTATTGCAGACGCACCAACACCCGCATGCCCCTGTCATGCTGGAAGATGCCGCGCGCACCGCACAGCAGGCCGCAGACGCCTTGGGCGTGGCCCTGGGTCAGATTGCCAAGAGCATCATCTTCCGCCGCCTCTCAGACGATGCTGCGGTGCTGGTGATCACCTCCGGTGATCGGCGTGTGGACCAGAAGAAGGTCGAGGCGCTGGTCGGGCCGCTGGGTCGTGCCGATGCCGCGTTTGTGAAGGCCAGTACCGGGTTCACCATCGGTGGCGTGGCGCCCATTGCCCATGCCAAGCCCTGCGTGACGCTGATGGACGAAGACCTGTTTCGCTTTGACGACATCTGGGCGGCCGCCGGCCATCCGCATGCCGTGTTTCAACTCACCCCCAACCAGCTGTGCTTTATGACGGGCGTCAATGAATCGGACGTGGTGGAGTGGCCCCTGGCCGACATGCCCGCCGGGGCGCGCAAAGTGCTGGGCGACCGTTCGGCCTCGGTGCAAGCTGCGGGAAAGAGTTCTATGTCACCCTGCGTGTCGGTTTGTCGCATGGATGAAAAGGTGGATGCCTGTTTGGGCTGTCTGCGCACCCGGGACGAACTCACCGCCTGGTCGACCATGGACGAGGACGCCAAATTCGCGGTGTGGAACGCAATTGACAAACGTTTACAGGCACGCATGGCATGAAAGAGATCACCTTCTATCTGGACTTTATTTCTCCCTACGCCTACCTGGCGTTTGAAGAACTGCCCCAGGCCCTGATGGGTTTGAGCTACTCGGTCACGTACAAACCGGCAGCGCTGGGCGTGCTGCTGCGCCACCACGGCAGCCTGGGCCCGGCCGAAATTCCAGCCAAACGCGATTGGACTTACCGCCACGTCATGTGGCTGGCGCACAGCAAAGGCGTCACCTTGGACATGCCATCCATGCACCCGTTCAACCCCATGCCGCTCTTGCGTCTGGCTGTGGCCACCGACCCGCAAGGCCTGCCCAATCGCTATGTGTGCGAAACCCTGTTTCGCCACGTCTGGAAGGGCGGCGCCGATGCAGCGGATGCCACGCGTCTGCAAGCCATCACCGAGGAGTTGGCCCCTGAGCGCGCGATCACCGATGACAGTGTCAAGGCCCAACTCAAGGCGCACACCGATGACGCCATCGCCCTGAATATTTTTGGCGTGCCAGCCTTTGAAGTGGATGGCAAAGTGTTCTGGGGGCTGGACGCGCTGCCGATGCTGCGTGCTTATATGGAAGGCGATGCCTGGTTTTCTGACGCCAACTGGAATGCGCCGCTCACCTTGCCTTCAGGACTGCCGCCCAAGAAAACCTGAACCCCAAACCCGTGTCAGCGGAAGTAGAAAAATAACAACCGAGATTCGCCATGCCCAATGCATTCAACTTCAACGCCTCCCCTTTTGACTGCCTGACCCAAGCCGAGCAGCGCCTGGTGCGCGACAGTGTGGACGTGGCCTACTTCCCCGAAGGTGCAGCCATTCTGGAAGTGGGCATTGCGCCCACCCACCTGTTTGTCATCATCAAAGGCTATGTGAGCCAGATGGAAGGCTCCGAGGTCATTACGTCCTATGGCCCGGACGATTGTTTTGACGGACGTGGCTTGGTCGCCGGTAAAGTGAGTAGCCGCTTTGTGGCCGCAGAAGAGGTTGTGGCGTATCAGTTGGCCAAGCAGGCGGTGAGTGATCTGATTGCGGCCAACGCCACCTTTGGCGCGCTGCTGTTTTCCGACCTGAGCAACAAGCTCAGTGCACTGTCGGCGCGACAAAGCCAGCATGAGTTGCAGAGCCTGACCATGTCGCGCGTGGACGAGGCGTTTTTGCGCCAGGCGGTGTTTGTCGATGCGGCTACCAGCATCCTTTCGGTGGTCAAGACTTTTCAGTCCGAGCGCACCTCGAATGTGTTGGTGCGCGACAGCAGCCAGACTCCTGAGCGCCTGGGCATCTTCACCGCCACGGCAGTGCAGCGTGCCATTCTGGATGGCCGTCCACTCGACCAGTTGCCCGTGGGCGACTTGAGCAACTTCAAGCTCATCGAAGTGAAGCCCTCTGACCAGTTGGGCGACGCCATGGCCATCATGCTGCGCAACCGTGTGCACCGCGTGGTGGTGGTGGATGACGAGCGCAAGATTCATGGCATTCTGGAAGCGCTGGATTTGTTTAGCTTCCTGTCCAACCAGTCGCACCTGATCACCGAAAAGATCGAAGATGCCAAAGACCTGGATGGCCTGAGCCAGGCCGCCGCGCAGATCACCCGCATGATCGCGCTTCTGTACCGCAGTGGCTCGCGCGTCAACCTGATTGCCAAGCTGGTGCAGCAACTCAACTCGCGTCTGTTCGAGCGTGCCTGGAACCTGATCGCGCCACCCGAACTGGTCAAGAACAGCTGCCTGTTTGTGATGGGCAGCGAAGGGCGGGGTGAACAATTGCTCAAGACCGACCAGGACAATGGTTTGGTGCTGCGCGATGGCTACACGCCGCCGGACGATCTGGCCGACATTTGCGAGCGCTTCTCGGCTGCGTTGGCCAGCTTCGGTTATCCCGAGTGTGCGGGCCGCATCATGGTGAACAACCCGGACTGGCGCAATACGGCAGCCGGCTTTGGTCAAATGACGCGCCAGTGGCTCATCATGCCCGACGGTGACAGCCTGATGAAGCTGGCCATCTTCATGGACGCGCACGCCGTCTGTGGCGACGCGCACCTGCTGGAAGCGGTGGAGGCGGGACTTAGCAAACTGGCCACCGACAACGATGGCATGTTGAACCGCTTTGCCTCGGCCATTGATGCCTTTGGCAGCGGTACCGGTTGGTGGAACCGGCTGCTGGGCCTGGGCGAAAAGGACAACCAGCTCAACATCAAAAAGGAAGGCATCTTTCCGCTGGTGCATGGTGTGCGCAGTCTGGCACTGGCCGAGCACGTGGAAGAGACGGGTACCACCGAGCGCATTTCGGCACTGGTGGCGCAAGCGGTGCTGACACCTGAGATGGGCGCTGATCTGACCGACAGCCTGTACTTCTTCATGGGCCTGAAGCTCAAGGCCGGCCTGGCCGAACTCGACACCGGCCGTCCGGTGACCGGCGCTATTGATGTGGACAAACTCAGCAGCCTGGACCGCGATTTGCTTAAAGACACGCTGGGTGTGGTCAAGCGCTTCAAGATTCTGCTGCGCTTGCGCTTCCATCTGGAGGCCGCGTGAACGATATCGAGTTCCTTCCCCTGCGCTGGTGGGCGGCGCTCAAACGGGAATGGATGCTCTACCACCTGGGCCTGCCCGAATTCCGTTTCATGTTCGACCCGGCACCACCGAACGAATGGGTGTCGCTGGATTGCGAGACCACCGGCCTCAACGTCGGCAAGGACGAGATCATCTCCATCGGTGCGGTGCGCATCGTGGGTAACCGCATCATGACCAGCGAGCGCCTGGAGTTGCTGGTCAAGCCCGAACACGGCGTGTCAGCCGAGAGCGTGAAGATTCACCGCCTGCGCGAGCAGGACGTGGCGCAGGGCCTGTCGATTGACGAAGCCATGAAGCAACTCATGCGCTTTATCGGTAGCCGCCCGTTAGTCGGTTACTTTCTCGAATTTGACGTAGCCATGATCAACAAGGCCCTGTTTCCCATGCTGGGTCAGGGCCTGCCGCAGCCCAAGATCGAAGTCTCTGGCATGTATTACGACTACAAGTACCGCCAGCAACCTGCTCACACCCGGCAGGATGCACCGCAGATCGATCTGCGCTTTGACACCCTGATGGGCGACTTGGGCCTGCCGGTGCGTGATGCCCATGACGCGTTGAATGACGCGGTGATGGCGGCGCTGGCATTCATCAAATTGCGCCAACTCAAGGATTGAAACTGCGTTCACACGGATGTGGGTTCGCCACCATTCAATGAATCCTGAGAACGAGGTAAGTTCCGCTTCAGGCCGCCTCAAGGCGCTTGCTGCCCTATCTCGAAGTTGGCCAGCTTCTCCAGCGCCCGGACCATGCCTGAGTGGTCCCAGGCCGCACCACCGTGGGCGACGCAGCTGTTGAACAGTTCCTGCGCCGTGGCGGTGTTGGGCAGAGATACGCCTAGAGCGCGTGCGCTGCTGAGTGCCAGATTCAAATCCTTCTGGTGCAGGGCAATCCGGAAGCCTGGGTCGAACGTGCGCTTGACCATGCGCTCGCCATGCACCTCCAGAATCCGGGATGCGGCAAAGCCACCCATCAGGGCCTGGCGCACGCGGGCCGGGTCGGCACCGGCCTTTGCGGCAAACAGCAAGGCTTCGCCCACGGCTTCAATGTTGAGTGCAACAATGATCTGATTCGCCACCTTGGCCGTCTGGCCGTCGCCGTTGCCACCGACCAGGGTGATGTTCTTGCCCATCAACTCGAACACCGGCTTGACGCGCTCGAAGGTCGCCTCGGGGCCGCCGACCATGATGGACAGGGTGGCATTCTTCGCGCCCACCTCGCCACCGGAGACCGGCGCGTCCAGGTAGTCGCAGCCCAGGGCATTGATCTTCTTGGCAAACACCTTGGTCTCGATGGGCGAGATCGAGCTCATGTCCACCACCACCTTGCCCGCACTCAGGCCCGCAGCAATGCCGTCTGCGCCAAACAGGGCCTCCGCCACATTGGGCGTGTCGGGCACCATCAAGATGATGATGTCGGCGCGCTCTGCTACACCTCGCGCATTGAGGCACTTTGTGGCACGGCTTTCGGCGATGGCCTCGGGCATCTTGCCGCGGGTGAATACGAAGATATCGTGACCCGCTTTGACCAGATGGCCGGCCATGGGCGCGCCCATGATGCCCAGGCCGATGAAACCGATTTTGAGAGAGGAAGAAGGCATGGTGATTCTTGGATGGGATAAAACGGGTTGCAATTCAAGTCAGGCGGCAAGCAGCCTCTGGCGCCAGCCCAGGCCGGCTTCGGTGGTGGTGGCGGGTTTGTATTCGCAGCCGATCCAGCCGGCATAGCCGATGCGGTCCAGATGGGCAAACAAAAACGGGTAGTTGATTTCTCCCGTGCCCGGCTCGTTGCGCCCGGGGTTGTCTGCCAGCTGGATATGGCCAATGCGCTGCAGCTGCTTTTGCAGGGTGGCGGCCAGCTCGCCTTCCATGCGCTGTGCGTGGTAGATGTCGTACTGCACAAACGCGTTGTCAGCGCCCGCGGCATCCAGCACGGCCAGCGCCTGATCGGTGCGGTTCAGGTAGAAGCCGGGAATGTCGAAGGTGTTGATGGGCTCTATCAGCAGCCGCAGGCCCGCCGCCTTGAAAGCCGTGGCAGCGCGTGTCAGGTTGCTCACAAAGGTGTCGTGCAACGCCTGTGCCGCCACACCGGCGGGTGCCTTGCCAGCCAGGCAGTTGAGCTGGCCCACGCCCAGCGCCTGCGCATAGTCAATCGCCTGGGCAATGCCGCTACGGAACTCGTCCGTGCGGGCCGGGTCGCAGGCAATGCCGCGCTCGCCTGCCTCCCAGTTGCCTGCGGGCAGGTTGTGCAGCACCAGTTGCAGGCCATTGTCATCCAGCCGTTGGCGGATTTCCTTGGCCGTGAATGCGTAGGGAAACAGAAACTCGACGGCCTTGAAGTCGGCACGCGCGGCCGCCTCGAAACGGTCCAGAAAGGGCAGCTCGGTAAAGAGCATGCTCAGGTTGGCAGAAAATTTAGGCATGGAGGGTGGTCCTGATTCGGTGAATGGATCGTGCTGGCGCTACTCCAGCAGCCCGGCCACCTCAAGCCCCTTGCGGCCCTCGGGGTGGCGGCAGTCGATGTCTTCAAACTCGTTGATCTTGTCGATCTCCGTGCCCATGGCGATATTGGTCACCTTCTCCATAATCACTTCCACCACCACCGGCACGCGGTATTCATGGGCCATGGCACGCGCTTGCACCAGGGCGTCCTGAATCTTTTCCGGGTCGGTCACACGCAGGCTCTTGCAGCCCAGGCCCTGCACCACGGCCTGGTGGTCCACGCCGTAACTTTGCAGGGTGCTGTCGTCTACGTTCTGGTTGTCAAAGGCCAGCTGCACGCAGAAGTCCATCTCGAAGCCGCGCTGGCTCTGGCGGATCAGGCCCAGGTAGCTGTTGTTCACCAGCACATGTACATAGGGCAGGCGGAACTGCGCGCCCACGGCCAGTTCCTCCACCATGAACTGGAAGTCATAGTCGCCCGACAAGGCCACCACGTTGCGTGTCGGGTCGGCCGCCACCACACCGAGTGCGGCAGGCATGGTCCAGCCCAGCGGTCCGGCCTGGCCGCAATTGATCCACTGGCGCGGCCCGAACACGTTGAGAAACTGCGCACCGGCAATCTGCGAAAGGCCAATGGTGGTGACATAAACCGTGTCACGCGGCATGACCTTGTTCATCTCTTCATAGACGCGCATGGGCTTGATCGGCGTCTCGGTGTAATGCGTCTTGCGGTGCATGAGCTGCTTGCGCTCGGCACAGCGCCGGGCCCACTCGCTGAAGTTCTTCAGCGTTTTGGTCGCCATGCGCTCGCGCGCCACCTGCACAAACAATTCAAGCGCCGCTTTGGCATCACTGACGATGCCCAGGTCGGGGTTGAAGACACGGCCGATTTGGGTGGGCTCAATATCCACATGAACGAAAGTGCGGCCCTTGCAATACACCTCGGTCGACCCGGTGTGGCGATTGGCCCAGCGGTTGCCGATGCCCAGCACAAAGTCGCTGGCCAACATCGTGGCATTGCCATAGCGGTGGCTGGTCTGCAGGCCCACCATTCCGGCCATCAGCGGGTGGTCGTCGGGAATAGTGCCCCAGCCCATCAGCGTGGGAATCACCGGCACACCGGTCAGTTCGGCAAACTCCACCAACAGGTCGGCGGCATCGGCGTTGATGATGCCGCCACCGGCCACGATCAATGGCTTCTCGGCCGCCATCAACATGTCCATGGCTCTTTCGACCTGCTTGCGGCTGGCCACAGGCTTGTACACCGGCAGCGGCTCATAGGTGTCAATGTCGAATTCGATCTCGGCCATCTGCACATCAAAGGGCAGGTCAATCAGCACCGGGCCGGGGCGGCCGCTGCGCATCAGGTGGAAGGCCTGCTGGAAGCTGCGCGGCACCAGGGCCGGTTCGCGCACGGTGACGCTCCACTTGGTCACCGGCTTGCTGATGGACTCGATATCCACGGCCTGAAAGTCTTCCTTGTAGAGGCGGGCACGCGGTGCCTGGCCGGTGATGCACAGAATCGGAATGCTATCGGCAATCGCCGAATACAGGCCGGTGATCATGTCGGTGCCGGCGGGGCCGCTGGTGCCGATGCAGACACCGATGTTGCCGGCCTTGGCGCGGGTGTAGCCCTCGGC
>CANFNO010000068.1 GCA_947447845.1 Burkholderiales bacterium
AACTGATTCGTCTGCCGTCCACTCGCCCTTGACCAGGGCCAAGTGGATGCCACGGCCCGTGGTGTCGCGGAATGCGTGAGCGACAAATTCGCCGGCGGCGGTCTGGATGCTACGCGCGCCAACTTGTTCGATCAGCGACTCAACCCGACTGCGGTGGGCAATCAGGTCGGCAATGGTGCCGATCTTGAGGCCATGCTCGGCGGCAAATAGTTGCAGGTCGGGCAGACGCGCCATGGTGCCGTCGTCGTTCATGATTTCGCAAATCACCGAGGCGGGTGAGCAACCGGCCATGGCTGCCAAATCGCAACCAGCCTCCGTGTGACCGGCGCGCATCAGCACGCCGCCGTCCACGGCTTGCAGCGGGAAGATATGGCCGGGTTGCACCAGATCAGCCGGCACGGCATTGCGCGCCACTGCCGCTTGCACGGTGCGCGCACGATCGGCTGCCGAGATGCCGGTGGTTACGCCTTCGGCGGCTTCGATAGAGGCAGTAAATGCGGTGCCCTTTTTGTCGCCGTTGCGGGCCGTCATGGGGGGCAGTTGCAGGCGTTCACAGCGTTCGCGACTGAGGGTCAGGCAGATCAGGCCACGGCCGAACTTGGCCATGAAATTGATGGCTTCCGGGGTGACATGGTCAGCCGCCAGAATCAGGTCGCCCTCGTTCTCGCGGTCTTCCTCGTCGACCAGAATCACGATCTTGCCCGCGCGCATGTCGGCGACGATGTCTTCTATCGGAGAAATGGATACGGGCGACAGTGCAGTTGCGGTTGCGGGTGTGTTCATGGTTTGCAAAAAGGTTAGGGGGTTAGGCAGATGTGGTGGAGGTAGTGGCGGGTGCGGTCAGCATGCGCTCCACATAGCGGGCGATTAAGTCAATCTCAAGATTGACGCTGGCGCCTGCACTCAAAGCGGATAGGGCGGTGTTTTCTACCGTGTGTGGAATCAGGTTGATGTAGACCTCGCAACCTTCGGGCAGGTCGGCTACGCGGTTCACGGTCAGGCTGACGCCGTTGATGACGATCGAGCCTTTGTAAGCCAGAAACTTACCCAAGCTTTGCGGGGCCAGCACGCGCAAATCCCAGCTTTCGCCCAATTGGGCAAAGTGTGTCACCGTGCCAATGCCGTCCACATGGCCAGACACCAAGTGGCCGCCCAGGCGATCGTTGGCGCGCAGGGCTTTTTCGAGGTTGATCGGGCCTTCTCTGTCCAGCCCGGCGGTCTTGTCCAGCGATTCAGCCGAGATGTCGACCGTGTATTGGTTGGCAGAGGACTCCAGCGTGGTGACGGTCATGCAGGCGCCGTTGAGCGCAATACTGTCGCCCAGGCCCACGTCCTTCAGATAGTCCGCAGGGCAGGATATGGTCAGGCGCTTGCCGTGCGTAGAAGAGCTGCCTAAGGCGTTAACGGCGACGATGCGCCCCACGCCGGTAATGATTCCGGTAAACATCTGCGTATTTTCGCAGGGATTGGGGTCGAGTCTGTGTCGGGCCGGTAATCTGCCCAATTAAAAAGCGTCACGACCGGTAACTTGCCCCCAAGCTTGCCGCTTCGCGTGCTGCGCTGCCCCCCGAGGGGGCGCCAGTCAGCTTGGGGCGGCCCAGCGCTGACTTCATTTGGCCCCCACGCTTGCCGCTTCGCGTGCTGCGCTGCCCCCCGAGGGGGCGCCAGTCAGCTTGGGGCGGCCCAGCGCTGACTTACTCTAGCCACGATGCGCAAGTCCGGGCCCACCATGGCGGTGGAGTGGTAGGTGAGCGGCAGCGCTTGAGAAAGCTCTGTCAGCGGCCCGAAATTGGCCATATCGGCGCCTTGGCCCATGAGTTTGGGGGCCAGATAGACCAAAAATTCGTCCACCAACCCCTCGCGCACCAGCGATCCGTTGAGCTTGTGGCCAGCTTCTACATGCAGTTCATTGATTTCGCGCTGGCCCAGATCACGCATCAGGGCGGCAAGATCCACTTTGCCGCTGGGCGTGCCGTCCGCGTGTTGGCCTGGCAAGTAAATTACCGTGGCACCCTGGGTGGTCAGCGCCTCTGCCTTTGCCGCGTCAACAACGGCTGCGTAGATAAAGAGCTTGCGACCAGGCATAAAGATGGGCGAGTCCAGCGGCGTTTGCAGCGCGCTGTCCACCACCACCAAGTGAGGTTGACGCGGCGTCTCCACCAGGCGCACATCCAGCCGGGGTCTGTCGCTGAGCACGGTGCCGATGCCTGTGAGGACGGCGCTGGCTCGTGCCCGCCAGGCATGGCCATCTGCGCGTGCGTCTGGCCCGGTAATCCACTGGCTGGCGCCGTTGGGAAGGGCCGTTTTGCCGTCCAGCGAGGCGGCAATTTTCATGCGCACCCAAGGCGTCTTGCGCACCATGCGACTGAAAAAACCGATGTTGAGTTCACGCGATTGAGTGGCGAACGCGTCGGTTGGGTCCAGCACCACCACTTCAATGCCAGCGGCACGCAAGCGCGCAAAGCCTTGGCCGGAAACCAGTGGGTTGGGGTCGGTGTTGGTGGCGAATACCTTGGCAATGCCTGCCGCAATCAGTGCGTCGCAGCACGGGCCGGTACGGCCGTGGTGCGAGCAGGGCTCCAACGTCACGTACGCTGTGGCGCCCTGCACGCTGTTGCCGCGCGCTTCGGCGTCGCGCAAGGCCATGACTTCGGCGTGCGGGCCACCGGCTTGCTGGGTGTGGCCCTGGCCTATTTCTGTGCCATCGGCGGTGGTGAGCACGCAGCCCACTGCCGGGTTGGGTGAAGCCATCCGAATCGCACGTCTTGCGAGTTCAAGAGCGTTCGCCAATGGCGCATTGCTTTGTGAGTCAGTCATCTTCGATCAGAGTTTTCGCCAGACGGCAATTGGGCGTCATCGTAGGTGATTTCAATTCTCAAGATGCTTCCCACAGGTGTGCCGTCCAATTCGCCAGGCTCAAACTTGAATTTCATAAAGGCGTTGCTGGCCGCCGTGGTGAATATTTCAGGTAAATCGGTTTGTTCGACGTCCACGGCTAGCACTAAGCCTGCGTTATCAATCACCAGGTTGAAAACCATCTTTCCGGTGGCGAGCAGCGATCGTGTACCCACCGTCTCCAGGTCAACTTCCTCGATGACTCGGGGGCGTTTGGTAAGTTGTCCGGCGGGATAGAAGCGGGACTCAAGGGGTAGCCAGGCAATTTCCTGTGGCTGTGTCGGCCCAAAAACCGCCGAAGATTCAAGATCTTTTGCGCTGACTGAAGTATCGGATACGCTCGTTGCCGAATTCTTGGCTGTTGCTTCCTGTGTCAATAACCATTTATCACGCGAATATTGCTTGCCAATCGCGGGGCCTTGCCATAGAACTTTGCCGAGATGAAACTGAACCGGACTAACCATTGCCATGTCATGCAAAGGCATCCGTAACACCGCAATATGTATCAGGCAGGAAATAATAATGGACACAGACAGAACGCGATAGCTTGCAACGCTGGCCATATCTTCAATCGTGCTCGGAATAACTTCGATTCATCGGGGGGACATTTCGTCCACCCGATGAATACAAAACAGTAAGGAAGCAAACCCGAGATATTCAATCCACGATCAGCTCACGCCAAGATGCACGTTTGATCTGACCAACGCCGCCGCCGATGGGGGTCTCAGTGACTGTGTGCTTGTTATCCGCAGTAGTCGTGATGGCAACTGTCTTGCCATTGCTCAACCGGATAACATTAATACCTACTGCAAGCGCGTTGGAAATTTTGTAACTCGCAACTTTATCTGCGTTGGTGTTCGTGTTATCAATGAAAGATCCGGTTCTAATATCCAAAAAGTTCACCCATGCATGTCCACCGGCAGAACATTCGTTTCCACTGCCAGAGTCTGGGACATTGGAGACAATTGCCAGAGTTCCCAATTGAATCTTGGGGTCTACATTGACCCTTTCGCCTGCCTCAAGCAATTCGGTAAACCAGCCGGACTTGGTTGCCCAATCCACCGTGGCCGGCGTAGGCACCGTTCTTTGGTTGGCATTTGTTGAAGACAGAGCAAGTGTTTGCTTTACCAAAGCGCCGGAAGTCTTGACGTTGGTAAGTGTTGCAGTGGCCGCTGGATCATCCTTAATTCCATAAATACTGCGTTTAGTTGAATCGGAGCGATCTGCCGTTTGCAAGAAAAGACCGGTGCCGAAATATACCGCCCTGTTGTTGGCCACCATGGCCAATTCTGGCTTGACAGTAATGGGCTCTGCTACTGCAGCAACTTTGAATGCAGTTTTGGCTGACAAGTCAAAGCGCCACAGATCACCGTTCAGATCTCCGCCATAGGCATAAAGTGCCGTATTGTTGGTAAGCGGGTCTGTGACCCAGGAATTGATTTTTGCCAGACCCGAGGGTGAACCGCTTGAACCGGAGCATGTCGAAGCAGTCGCTTGGTCAGTGCAGGTCTTAATCCGAAAATATTCCACTCCGGTATAGGCATCCAGTACGTACAAAATTCCAACACCACCCGGGTTGTTATAACCAGAGGTGACCAGAACCACCCACTTTCCAGCTCCCGTGACCGCTGTGGTGGGCAATTTCGTGATAACCGGGTTACCGAAGGTATAACCCATTGTGGAGGCGTCAGTGAATTCCCACAGCGCCTTTGGTGCAGTGGGATCCGTCACATCAAGCGCGTAGTAGGAATTGCCACCAGTGTTTAATCCACCAACTAATATCGTTTTCCAGACCCCACCTGTTGTGACGTCTCCAAGGGTTATCACACCATCGGCGTAATATTGGTGTGTGTACGATGTATCGGCCAGCTTGTACATATTGGGAACCACCGCAGTGGGTAGATAGGCCCAATCCTCATGGCCCGTGCTCGCATCGAATGCATGCATGAATCCATCATTTGCACCGACATATACCATCGATTTTCGGCTGGTCGCTTTGAATGCACTATATCCCGAATCGCTGTAGTTAAGGGCAGGCTGCTTTGCATAGACAGGCTGCGAATTTACAATATCACCTAATATATGATCGCGCACACGATATGATTTGTTGGTGGTCGTGTCCGCACCACCCATCAAATAGGCGAATAAATTGGCACTTGTGGCCCCATCACAGTTGGATAAAGTAGCGCACTGTGGAACACTCGTGGGATTGAAGTAGGATGCCCAAGCAGTTGGTAAAGTTGCAGTAGTATTTGATTTAATTAGAACTTTCTTATCTGCTCCACTGATCGTTCCATCAAAACCATAAATTTTTCTGTCGTTTTGAGCGTCTAATATGCCCTGCACTGCCCAGTTGGATGTCGTGCTTAATGCACCCGTGGTCAGATCTATTTCTTTGGCCTCCATATTGCCGACCCAGGTCTGCGTTTCAAAGCTCGCAACATAGGCGAAATTATCACCTGCAACCGGTTCCAGATTGGACGTGGCAGCTGCAGCTGCAGCCCCTACGGCGGCAGATATCGCGTTCAACGCCTTATCCAGGGAGGCTGTTACCTGAACCGGGTCAGTCGCCGCAAAGTAAATACCCCGGCCGTTGACTGCCGCATGCCACAAATCATCAATGCGCGAATCAGTTGTGTTGGCAATCGGATTGCCCCAATTTTTGGTACCTTGGCCAATCGCGTTGTAATCGGCAGAGCCACCCGTTTCATAGTCTGATGCGTACGTAATAAGACCGCTGACACCCAGACCCATGGTAAATGTAACCATGTGCTGCTTACTATTTTGATCTTTGGTTGAGGTTGGAACGTCATTCGACATGGAGGGTCGCAAATCCGTCAGATAATAATATTCAGCGACGTCCGCAAGTGTGTCGGATATCGCCAGGGCATCCTTCCTGAAGCTGGTCTCAGTGCCATCCTGATCGCCAACATTGGTGCTCCCATCCATCTTTAATGGCCCATAGCTGGAATCTTCAATATCATTATTCCAATAACCATCGGTTGACAGAAATGTAAAATTTTGCTGACATGAATATTGAACCGGGTCAGCATCGGCACTCGATTTCAATTTGCTTTGACCGGCATATACACGCCCTGCCAGCGACAAAGCACCTCTTAGGGGCGTGTACGAGCAGGTTTGGACGGCAAACAAATTGGTGTAAAAAGTACCCTTCTGGGTGGTGTTGAAATCACTGATCGGTAAGCGCAGTGTTTTATTGGCGGTATAGCACGCCGAACTCAATTGAGATGAAGACGCACCTGCGTCGATGGTTGTAAAGCCAATTCTAAAACCATTGCCAGGTGCGGTATCCGTGATGTCTGCATAAGACCTGCTTATCGCAGTTTTCATCATTTGCATACGTGTGCGATAAAATGAATACCAGTTGGCAAAATTCTGAAGTTCTTCGGCATATGTACATATTCCGGAGGTAGCCACGCAATCCGTTCTCTTTGAGGAATGTGGATAGCTCGTAGTGCTTGAAACGATGTCTACACGGGTAAATACTACGCCTGCGGATGCGGCTGATGCGTCAACACCGCCACTGAAACTACCTAACCCCGAAAAGGAATTGCTGGCGTAATCGCCTTGTACATCCAGACCTAAGCCGTTGAATGTAGTATTGTTGGTTGACGTCCCAGCATTTTGCAGATTTTGAATTTGTATTTTTGCGCAAGTCGGGTTATTACCGGTACTGCAGGTCGTCGAGGACGAACTAGCCGTATCAGAATTTAACAGCGTTGCATAATAAGTGCCGTTATTGTTAATCGAACTAACAATTAAGTTAGCCAGGGCATTTCTGTCCGCTTTCTTGGTTGCTGCGTACGTGGTTGGAATGGTCAAGACCACCACGCTGTTCACAGAAACTGTGACGGTCCCGGTTCCCGCCTTGCGCACATAAAAGGTGGTTACTGATGGTTGCCCCGTTGTCGCCGCAGAGCCATTAAAATTTGGATACTTGTAAGTTGAAGTCCGTCTTGCCTGACACGCAGTCAAAGACTTGTTGCTACACCAAGAGGGGTCGCCCGACATGGTGTAGTAATAAGGATGGCCAGTCGTGACCTTCTTGGCTACATTGTAAGTAGCGTCCGGGTAGGTATAACCGTAACTTGGAAATGTTGTGTTTTGTTTGCAATTGGCGGAGGGTGGCGTGTCGTTCTGATTTATGCACCAATATAAATCGGTGTATCCAGTCGTAAGATTAATCGTACTGGTGCTAAGAAACGGATCTTTTTTAGGGGTTGATACAGAAGCGGCTGCCCAATCGGTTCCGGTTGCATCTTTGGGTGGGTCGTAACGTATCGCCGGGTTGTAATACTGTGAATTGAATTTCGGTGCATTGAAAACCACATCACCTATATCACAACTATAGGTGCTACCAGGACTGGACATATTGCTTTGGCAAATAGAATCATTCACACTGTCAGGTGTATAGTCCTGCGCCATACTTCCGGAGTCATCCAGAATAAATAGCAGGTTAGGTTTTACGACATTCGTTCCCGACGCACCTTGCGGGGTTGTCGCGATAGATAAACTATTGGCGGCATGGGTATTTCCGGAAACAAATAACACCGCCGCCATACAGATGGTAACTGCAACTGAGTTTTTAAGAAATAATGCAAACATTTGAATCTCCTATTTGTCAATCAACACTTGTGATTGAACATAACTTACCGTGTTGCGGACACCCTCGGTGCGTGTCGTGACGCGGTAATACAGCATTGTCTTACCGGTAATCGCGTAACTGCCGTAGGATGGGCTACCTTGCGATGAGCCGCCTGTAAAGGATGCATTGTTGGTGGCACATTGAATGGTCGACCCGGCAATGTATGCACCAGTCTGGTCGCACATCCGCTGAATAATAAAAGCAACTTTGTTGCCAGCGGCATCAGTGCCGGCCACCACAAACGCCCTTCGCGTGGAACCGGAAGTGCCTGTCCAATCTACATCATCCGCTGTGCTAGTAGTCAATTTGCCTGTGAAATCGGTTCCGGTTTGCTCAGTGGCGTAATAACCTGCTGCCGGAACGTCGGCCGTCAACGTGTTGACTTTCATCCAATCAATTGCGGCTTCTGTTCCGCGATCGCCGGAGGCAATTGCAGATTGTCTGAAGCCCAAGTTGTTTGCAACCTGGGTCGAGGTGTCTACGCTTCTAAATAACCCTATACCAAGAAGCATCATGGCGACCAGGATGACCATGGTCACCACCAACACAAACCCACTTTGTTGCGACGATCGATTTCTCATGAGTCGCTCCAAATCATATTTCGCAGGGGTACCAGTGAGTGAAATACTTTGTACCGATATTTCTGTTGATCGCTGCTCAGCGTGACGGTGGGGCCGTTGGGCCACAAAGTTAACGGGCTGGCGGTGACTACCGAACTTTCCTTTGTCACACTTTGCGCAACAACGGCAAATTGCACCGCAAGGACTTGCTTCCACAAAGTTCCGCTTGTGGGGGTAGTTTGATCCCAAGTATCGACCGCGCCATCGGCATTGGTATCCTTGCCGTAAAAGGCCCTCAGCATGACAATATTTTCAGCTACAGGTTGTGCCGTGCCATTATCTGCATTGTCCAGTCTTGTCAGTTCTGCTTTATTGCTGATTCCATAGGTGACGCTGACTGGCGTCGGTCCCATGTTGTAAACAGTCGCACTGGTCGTAAAAGGTATTCCTATGCCGCTTGGTTTGTTATAACGGGCAAAAGCGGTATTGCCACTTGCATCGGTGTAGCTTCCACTGGTGTGTGCAATGTTATCCGTCAAACCTGAAGTGGTAGGCACATCGGTCACCTGTGCCAGTGCACAATCAGTTATACCGTTAGTTCCTCCTGTGGGCTGCTTGGTTGTTGCATCGGGTGAATAGGCATCGGTTGTACCAGCCAAAAGAATAACATCGCCTTTATGAAAACCGAAGCGGTTTGATACTTTGAAATTTGCCTCGTCGATACCCGTGCTTGCGGCAGAGAGCTTGGTAGCACTTAAACCTACATCAGACGTGCCATAGGTAATAGTCAAACTATCTGGCAGGCCAAAGGGGTTTGCAGAGGTAACCGTTGTATTGCCGCTCACAATGGTGACTGGTGTTGCACTGAATATAAAATATCGCGCGGTGGCACCACTACTCAATTTGTCATAGGCATAGACTTCACAACCCAGCAGGGCTGCAATATTCATTCCGTAGCCGGCCATTCGCAAATCACGCTCAACAATATGCGCACCTATGGCACCCGTAATTTGCGCATCGGCACCACTGGTTGTGGTGCTACTCTGGCGATTAGCGTTTGCAAGAACCCCGCCCATGACAAGTAACATGACAAGCGATATTGCTATGCCAACCATAAGCTCTATCAGGGTAAAGCCCTTGATTGAGCCGCGAGTGTTGTTGGTTAATAAAGTCATATTAAGGAGTATCAGAAGCCGCCACTTGCGCCAATGCTGTGTAATTGTGACGTTGGCTTTCATCAGGATTGCGCCAAC
>CANFNO010000069.1 GCA_947447845.1 Burkholderiales bacterium
GGGTAATGGCGGCATTGACCGAGAGCATCAGGTCCTGCGTGGCGACGTAATTTTGGGTGCCGAGAAATTTCATATCAATGATGATGGCATAAGGGTAGATCGGATTTCAAGTTTTCAGTCTTTGGTGGCGTGGCGCTGAATGCAGGCAATGTAGCTGTCGCCATCGGGCGGGCGCCCGGCCTGTTGGCTTTCCCACAGCATCTTCCCGAGGCATTCCATGGCCTCGTGGTGTGCCAGATGCAAGGAGTTGCGCGTGTGGGTCAGCAATTCAACTGCCTGGCGTATGCCGCGGGGTTGGTCAATGCTGCATTGCTCGCTTATCGACAGATGCATGGACAGGTGCAGGAAGGGGTTGGTCTTGCCCTCCGTCACGGTTTGCATGCTGGCCAATGCGGCGTCCAGGTCAGAAAAGTCGGCGTGGTATTCCGGATGCTCGTCCATCCACCGCGCTGCCAGGGTTTCAATGGCTTCCATGGGTTTGCCGTCGCGCGATTTGGCGAAGGCTTCACAGAAAAAGCGTCGAACGTCTTCTTGAGAGGGGCTAAACATGGCGCCAAGCGTAGCACGGCGCATGCCTGAGACCGCACACCGTTCATTGCTCTGATGTGGATCAGCAAGCGGGAGTTTTATTGTTGCCTTATCCGTACGAAGGCGGTAACCTTTGGCCGAACAACGCTGTAGTGGAGGCCGCATGAAGAAGTCGATCCCGCAACCCCCCATCCCTTCGATGGGCTCAACCGCAACCGATACGGCATCCGTTTATCAGTCACTGGGCCACCGGCTGGTTTATTCAGTGGGCAAAGACAACGCCATGGCCACGACGCGCGACTGGTTCTATGCCACGGCCTACATGACGCGGGACCAATTGATCGAGCGTTGGATGCAGACCATGCGCAGCTATTACGTCACTGACGCAAAGCGGGTTTATTACCTGTCCATGGAGTTCTTGATGGGGCGCACTCTGATGAACAGTCTGCTCAATCTGGCAATCGACGGACCCTGCAAGGCCGCCTTGGAGAAGCACGGTGTTGACTTGCATCAGGTGCGCGAAATCGAGTCCGATGCGGCACTGGGCAATGGCGGCTTGGGGCGGCTGGCAGCGTGTTTTCTGGATTCCATGGCCACCCTGAATATTCCCGGTTATGGCTACGGCATACGTTACGAATACGGCATGTTTTCGCAGCATCTGGATGGCGGACGCCAGGTGGAGCACCCGGACAACTGGCTGCGCTACGGAAACCCCTGGGAATTCCCCCGTCCTGAAGTGCTGTTCCAGGTGAAGTTTGGCGGGCACGTCGTGGAGTACAGCGACGAGCATGGGGAGCTTCGCCATCACTGGGTCGATACGGATGACGTCATGGCGATGGCCTATGACTCGCCGATTCCGGGCTATGCCACCAGCACCGTCAACAATATGCGCCTATGGTCGGCCAAGTCCACGCGGGACTTTGACCTCAAGTACTTCAACGAGGGCAATTACATACGCGCCGTGGAAGATAAGAACAGTTCGGAGAATCTCTCCAAGGTGCTCTACCCTGACGATTCGACTGCGATGGGGCGTGAGCTACGCCTGAAGCAGCAATACTTCTTTGTCAGCGCCTCGCTTCACGACATCCTCTATCGCTTCAGCAAATCGCACGATGGCTTTGAGGCGCTGCCCGAGAAGGTGGCGATTCAACTCAACGACACGCACCCCGCGATTGCAATAGCCGAAATGATGCGGGTGCTGGTGGATGTCAATCACCTGGGATGGGACAACGCCTGGGACATCACGACCCGTACTTTTTCTTATACCAACCATACGCTGATGTCTGAAGCGCTGGAGACTTGGCCGGTGTCCCTGTTCGAGCGCATCTTGCCGCGCCATCTGCAAATCATTTACGAAATCAACGAGCGCTTTCTCAAGCAAGTGATGCAACGTTTCCCGGGTGAAAACGAGTTGCGCCGACGCATGTCCATCATTGGCGAGGAGGGCGGCAAGCGGGTGCGAATGGCCCACTTGGCCATCGTGGGTAGCCACACGGTCAACGGCGTGGCAGAAATCCACACCCAGTTGATGAAGCAAACGATCTTTTCGGACTTTGACCGCCTGTACCCCGGCAAGATCGTCAACATGACCAACGGCATCACGCCGCGGCGTTGGCTTAACCAGGCCAACCCCTTGCTGTCGGAGCTGATTAGCTCGCGCATCGGCACGGGCTGGATCAAAAACCTGGATGAATTGAAGCGGCTGATTCCGCTCGCCGATGAGCCGGAATTCCGTAGCCAGTTTGCGGCAGTCAAGCTTTCCAACAAGCAGCGCTTTGCGGCGGAGCTTCTGCGCACTTTGGGTGAGGAAGTGCGGGTGGACTCTTTGTTTGATGTGCAAATAAAGCGCATGCACGAGTACAAGCGCCAGCTGCTTAACGTGCTGCATGTTGTGACGCTCTACAAGCGCATTTGTGATGCGCCGGATGCGTATGTGGTGCCGCGCACGGTCATCATCAGTGGCAAGGCAGCGCCCGCTTATTACGTTGCCAAGTTGATCATCAAGCTGATCAATGACGTGGCGGGCATCGTCAACCACGACCCGCGCGTCAAGGGCCGCCTGAAGCTGCTGTTTGTGCCGAATTACGGCGTGTCGGTGGCCGAGAAGCTGATTCCTGCGGCCGATCTGTCCGAGCAGATATCCACGGCCGGGACCGAGGCGTCTGGCACCGGCAATATGAAACTTGCGCTCAATGGCGCGCTGACTATTGGCACGATGGATGGCGCCAACATCGAGATCCACAACGAGGTCGGGGCTGACAACATTTTTATCTTTGGGCTGTCCACCGACGAAGTTGAAAATTTGCGCAACAGTGGCTATCGGCCATTGGACTATTACCATGGCAACGGCGAGCTAAGCCAGGTGATAGACATGATTGGAAATGGCTATTTTTCACCCGAAGAGCCCACGCGTTTCAAACCCATCGTAGACAACTTGCTGCACCACGGCGATCACTACCTGTTGTTGGCCGACTATGCCTCCTATATCCAGGCTCAGAAAGAGGTGGAAAGGGCTTACCGGGATCAAGAGAATTGGCTGCGCAAAGCGATTCTGAACGTGGCCAATATGGGCAAATTCTCAAGTGACCGCACCATATTGCAATATGCCCAGCAAATATGGCATACGAAGCCCGTAATATAGAGGGTCTTTCCTAAGGAGCTCCTCATGCCGGTGGTTGTTGTTGCCAATCCCAAAGGTGGTGTGGGCAAGTCCACCCTGTCAACACAAGTGGCAGGATATTTCGCATCCAAAGGGCACAACGTGATGTTGGGCGATGCGGACAGACAGCAGTCCAGCAAGCTGTGGTTGGGCCTGCGCCCTGCCGCAGCCAGACCCATCAGAAGCTGGGAGGTGGACGCTGATCAGATCGCGAAGCCGCCCAAGGGCACCACCCACGTTGTGCTGGACACGCCAGCGGGGCTGCATGGTCGCCGTTTCAAGGACATCATGAAATTGGCGGACAAACTGCTGGTGCCGCTACAGCCCAGCGTGTTCGACATGTTTGCCACCCGGGCTTTTTTGGACGAATTAGCAGAGAACGCCCATGCCGCCAAGACACAGATTGGTATTGTGGGCATGCGCGTGGATGCCCGCACGATTGCTGCCGACAAACTCAATGACTTTGTGCAGTCGCTAGGCTTGCCGATGGTGGGTTATGTGCGCGACACGCAAAACTACATCCACCTCACGGCGCAAGGTCTTACGGTGTTTGATGTGGCGCGTGCGCGGGTGGAGCAGGATCTGGAACTCTGGCAGCCGATCTGCGCGTGGCTGGATCAGCGCTGAACTTCGCCTGAAATCAAGCGAAGTCGTTCTGCCGCCAAGCTTCAAAAACCGTCACAGCTACGGCATTCGACAAATTCAGACTGCGTTGTCCTTCGCGCATAGGAAGCTTTAAACATTGCTCCGAGCCAAAACTTGCGCGTACCTGGTCAGAGATGCCTTTGGTCTCCGAACCGAAAACCAGCCAGTCGCCTAGCTTGAACGCTACCGCATACGGGCTACGCGTGCCTCTTGTGGTGAGGGTGAACATGCGCTGCGGCTCGGGCTTTTCAGTGTCAATAAAGGCTTGCCAATTAGCGTGGCGCTTAAGCGTCGCGTACTCGTGGTAATCCAATCCGGCACGGCGCATGTGCTTGTCCTCCATCGAGAAGCCCAAAGGCTCCACCAGATGCAGGTGACATCCGGTGTTCGCGGCTAGGCGAATGACATTGCCGGTGTTGGGGGGGATCTCGGGCTCGACCAAAACGATATGGAACATGGCCTGATTATTCCGTACGCGCAAACACCAGGGTCGTGATGTGCGCAGCTCCGGCACGTCGCAAAATGGATGCGGCGGCGTGTAGAGAGGCGCCGGTTGTCATGACATCATCAACTAGCACAATCTTCTTGTCGTTCACAAGCGGCATGTGTTTGGGCTCCAATGCGTAGGCTCCTCGCACGGCCAGTAGGCGGTCTTTGCGTGGCAGGCTGCTTTGCGGCTGCGTTTCCTTCACGCGGAGCAAGATGTCGGCGCGCACCTTATCGGGCTCAAGCGCACGCGCCAGCAGCATCGCCTGGTTGAAGCCGCGTTCTTGAAGTCGCGTGCGCGACAAGGGCATGGGCAGCAACCAATCGGCATTTTCCAAAGCGGGTTCAACCCACGGCGCACTGCGCATCAACGTGGCAAAACTGCGCGCCCAACCCGTGTGCTCCTGGAACTTGAATTGCGTCATCAGGCTAGACCAGGGAAAGTGGTAAGCCACTGCAGCAAGTGCCTGCTCCATTGGAGGCGGTTTAACAATGCATGCTCCGCATTGACGCATGCCCGCCGGCACAGGCAGGGCACAAGTAGAACAGCGTGGCACGGGTTGACCGAAGCACCGCACGCATTCATCGCACACGGGGCGCGAGGGCCAGGCGTGACAGACCGCGCACTGGCTTGGCAGGCGGTCCGATAGCCCCTTGAGCAAGTGGCGAAACATGGCGCCAATATACTGGGCTCCTGATTTCAAAGGTCTATGAGCACCCAACGTCCCCCCACCATCGATCCACTGGCTAGCGCGCGATGGGCTGCTAAAACTCCGACGCGTTCACCGTGGTTACATGAGGAAGTGGCACGGCGCATGGAAGAGCGTCTGCAATGGATTGTTCGCGATCCCGCTCGTTGGTTGCATTGGAGTCCCTTGCAAGGAGGGCGCGAAGTGCACGAACAACTTGTGCAACGGTATCCAAAGGCGCAAGCGTTTGTGCAACAAAGCAGTTCGGCGCAAGTGCAAATGGCGCGAGACCAGTTTCAACAAGCATGGTGGACACCAGCGCGATGGCTCAAGCCCGATACACAGTTCTCAATGCCGGACGAACCCGTAGATATGTTGTGGGCCAATATGGCCTTGCACATGGACGCGGATCCGCAAGCGCTGATCAAGCGTTGGCATGAGACGTTGGCGGTGGATGGTTTTCTGATGTTTTCCTGTCTCGGACCGGACACAGTGAGAGAGTTGCGTCGCGTCTACGCACAGTTGGATTGGCCAGCACCCAGCCACGAATTCACAGACATGCATGACTGGGGCGACATGCTGGTGCAGGCAGGTTTTGCTGAGCCCGTCATGGACATGGAAACCATTACCCTAACGTACTCGTCTGCTGAAAGCCTGCTGACCGACCTCAGGGAGATGGGGCGCAATCTGCATACCCATCGTTTTCCCGCATTGCGCGGCAGGAACTGGCGTAAGACACTATGCGCATCCGTAGAGCGTGAGTTGTGTGGTCCCGATGGTCGCTTGGAGTTGACATTCGAAGTGGTTTACGGGCATGCCTTCAAGCCGACCCCACGCTTTAGCGTGAAGGCCGAGAGTCGGGTACCGTTGATGTATCTCAAGAGTTTGCTGAACAAGAAGAATTAAGAGATCACTCTTTGATTGGGATCAAAGACACATGGTTGCCGCTATACTTGCGAAAATTTTTTTGTCCTCACGCATCGTGATTTTTTGAGGTACCCATGAGCAGCCACTCCGAAGTTTTAGCCGCAACAGACTCTGAAGAGGGTGACTTGGTCGATGGCGCAAAGAAAGTGGTTTTGGTATCTGCAGCAGTGCTGGTAGCCATTGTTCTGGGCATTATTATTTTGGCGTCATTGGTGTCGCCACCTGAAAAAGAAAACCCCAACTTGACAGCGCAGGCAGTGGCTCAGCGGATTCAAAAGGTGGGAGCATTAACCCTTGCTGACAACACACCGCACGAGCCGAAATCCGGCGAGCAAGTATTCAATGTCCAGTGCAGTTCCTGTCACGCCAGCGGTGCATTGGGTGCACCCAAGTTTGGCGATAAGGCTGCGTGGAGCGCGCGCGTTTCTAAAGGTTTTGCTGCATTGTGGAATTCTGCTCTGCATGGAAAGAATGCCATGCCTGCACAGGGTGGCGGTCCGCTTAGTGATTTGGAAGTGGCTCGAGGAGTGGTCTACATTGCGAATGCCGGAGGGGCAAAATTTCCGGAACCCAAGGACGACGCCAAGCCCAGCAAGTGACAAGTTGTGCAATATGAGCTCAGTGGCTGCTGCTTCACACCTTTTCAACCCTAATCCCGACTCCAACACATGAATAATAAAGTTTTGTTCCGTTGCGCTCTTCTGCTTGTTGCGGCGCTAGTGCAGCCATTGTTTGCTCAAGATATCAAAGGCAATGCCGCCAAGGGCGAGAAGTTGAGCGACCAGTGTGTCGGTTGCCATGGCATCAAGGGATACCACGCGAGTTTTCCCGAAATCTACCATGTGCCCATGCTGTTTGGACAAAGCGAAAAATACATCGCTTCGGCCTTGTCTGCCTATAAACGCGGTGAGCGTAAGCACCCGACAATGCGTGGCGTGGCGGGCGTCTTGACTGATCAAGATATGGCCGATTTGGCTTCTTATTACTCCACCACCCGCACCACTGGGCATGTTGCGCAGGCTTCCGGCCAAAGTCCGGAACATACTGAAGCAGGATTGGAATTGGTAAAGAAGGCGGGTTGCCAAGCTTGCCACGGAGAAAACTTTAACAAACCTATCGATCCCTCCTATCCAAAGATTGCGGGTCAGTATGCAGATTACATTGCGGTGGCCTTGCGCGCCTACAAGACTGAAGGCAATGGTTTGGTAGGGCGTGGCAATGCCGTAATGGGTGGTGTCGCAAAACAGTTCAGCAATGCGGAAATCAAGATCTTGGCTGAATACGTGGCTTCGCTTCCTGGTGATCTGGAAACGATCCCGCAAAAAGCATTCAAATAATGCTGGCGTAGTGTCAGTCTGCCTGGTGCAGGGTGGCCTAGTCCGATCTTCCGTGGCGCATGCCGATGGTTTTGAGGTGAATGAGAGCAATTGCAGAAGTTAGTAAAGCCGCATGTGCGGATCCAGAAATCAAGAATTGGAACTTGTGGTCATGAAGAGAACATTCAACAAGAGTTTGGCATTCAGCTTGGCGGCCTTTGCCATGGGCGGTAATGCAACTTTGGCGCATGCCACCCAAGACTTGGCGGGCGGACCGACAGTGCGTCAGCTCAATTTGCCGCCCGCGGTGACACAGATTGCAGAAAGCCAGGCATCTTTGCACTGGTTCATGCTGATAGTCTGCTCAGTGATCTTTGTCGGAGTCTTCTCCGTCATGTTTTATTCGATATGGAAGCACCGCAAATCGGTAGGGCACAAGCCCGCAGATTTCCATGAGTCCATCGTCGTTGAAGTAGTTTGGACTGTGATCCCCTTTCTTATCGTGATTGCGATGGCCTTTCCGGCTACCAAGGTTGTGATTGCAATGAAAGACACCACCAATGCAGACTTGACAATCAAAGTTACCGGGATGCAGTGGCGTTGGGGATATGACTACTTGCGCGGAGAAGGCGAAGGTATTGGTTTTACATCTTCACTCGACCGTGGTCAGCGCGAGTTGTCCAATGATGGTGGACCAAAAAAGGGTGAAGAAGTCAATGACTATTTGCTGAAGGTTGATCATCCGCTAGTGGTGCCTGTGAACCGCAAAGTGCGGATCATTACCACCTCTAATGATGTGATCCACTCATGGGCTGTTCAAGCTTTTGGTGTGCACCAGGATGCAATCCCAGGCTTTGTTCGCGACACATGGTTTCAGTCGGAACAAGTCGGTGATTTCTATGGTCAATGTGCCAAGATCTGCGGCAAAGAGCACGCCTACATGCCAATACATGTGAAAGTGGTGTCGGGTGACGAGTACTCAGCCTGGGTGTTGGCCGAGAAGAAGAAAATGGCCTCTTTGGCGGATGATCCCAACAAGGTGTGGGATATGGCTGGTTTGTCCAAGCGTGGCGAAAAGATTTACGAAGCCAATTGTGCGGCATGTCACAAACCCGATGGCAAGGGGTTGGGTCCCGTGAAGCCACTGGATGGTTCGGCCATTGTTCAGGATGCAGATCACAGCAAACAGATCTTGACGCTTCTCAATGGACGGCTCAATGGAGCCATGCCATCATGGAAAGCGCTGAGCGACACTGATTTGGCTGCGGTCATTACGTATACAAAAAATAACTGGTCGAATAAGACCGGGCAGGTCGTGCAGCCATCGGAAATTGCGCAGGCTCGCAAGTAAGCCATTGCACCCCACATATCGATTGCGAAGGAAATACAAATGAGCGCCGTTCTAGATCACCCACACGTTCACGGGCATGACGACCACCATGGACATGCGCCTGGCGGTTGGCGTCGGTGGGTTTATGCGACCAATCACAAGGACATCGGCACCATGTACATGGTGTTCAGTTTGACGATGCTGATGTTTGGTGGTGTTTTGGCCTTGGGAATTCGCGCCGAGCTTTTTCAGCCCGGACTGCAGTTCATGAATCCAGAGTTTTTCAATCAACTCACGACCATGCACGGCCTGATCATGGTGTTCGGCGCGATCATGCCGGCCTTCGTGGGCTTTGCAAATTGGATGATTCCGATTCAGATTGGCGCCTCGGACATGGCATTTGCCCGCATGAATAATTTCAGCTTCTGGCTGCTTATACCGGCTGGCTTGATGATTGCGCTCACCTTTTTCATGCCTGGTGGAGCGCCTTCTGGTGGCTGGACAATCTATGCGCCGCTGACTTTGCAAATGGGTCCAAGCATGGATGTGGCGATTTTTGCGCTCCATATATTGGGCGCCAGTTCCATCATGGGTTCGATCAATATCATCGTGACGATCCTCAACATGCGCGCACCCGGCATGACCATGATGAAGATTCCGCTGTTTTGCTGGACTTGGTTAATTACGGCGTTTTTGCTGATTGCGGTTATGCCAGTGCTGGCTGGCGCCATCACAATGACGCTGACCGATCGCCATTTTGGAAC
>CANFNO010000070.1 GCA_947447845.1 Burkholderiales bacterium
GGAGGTGTGTTGGCCCGTTGAGACGCGGAAGTGCCGGTCTTGAAGAAGGCGATGCTTTGCTGCAGCTGTTCGGCCTGACCGGAAAGCTCTTCGCTGGTAGCAGCCAGCTCTTCAGAAGCCGATGCATTCTGCTGCGTGGCCTTGGTGAGTTGCCCCATGGCACCACCAATCTGCACCACTGACTCACTCTGCTCGGTGCTGGCCGCAGCGATTTCCTGCACCAGCTCCGAGGTCTTCTGAATACTGGGCACGATGGCGTCGAGCAGCTTGCCGGCCCGCTCGGCGGTTGCCACACTGCTACCGGCCAGATCGCCAATTTCCTTGGCGGCCAGTTGGCTGCGCTCAGCCAGCTTGCGCACCTCGGCTGCCACCACGGCAAAGCCTTTGCCGTGCTCACCCGCGCGTGCCGCTTCAATTGCGGCATTGAGCGCCAGCAGATTGGTTTGGTAGGCAATGTCATCGATGATGCCGATTTTGGAGGCGATCTGCTTCATGGCTTCAACCGTCTGGCTTACGGCTTGCCCGCCCTGCAATGCTTCGGCACTGGTGGTGGTGGCCATGCCATTGGTCGCTGTAGCGTTGTCGCTGTTTTGCGCAATGGAAGCTGACATGACATCAATGCTGGACGTGGTTTGCTCCACGCTGGCGGCCTGTTCACTGGCGGCCTGCGACAGCGACTGCGCCGTGGCGGATACCTGGTCGGCCGCACCTGTGAGCGCGTCGGATGCGGCACGCACTTCGCCAATCACCTGGGTCAGGTTCTCTGCTGTGGAATTGGCGCTGGCCTTGACCTGCCCGAACAGGCCGTCATAGTCCCGCGTGATGCGATGCGTCAGGTCGCCATCGGCCAGAGCAGACAAGGCGCGGGCGGTGTCGTTCATCACGCCTTCGCTTGTGGCTAGCAACTGGTTCATGGCCGCCGACAGATTGGCAAAGAAGCCGGTCTTGCCGTCAAGGCTCACGCGCCCGGACAGGTTCCCATGGGCTGCAGCGTTAACGATGTTGGAGACTTCCAATTCGGATGCAATTTCTTCGGTACGGTCAATCCAATGGGTGATGCGCCCGATGGGCTGGCCGTTTTCGTTATGCACCGGGCGCGCCAGCAGACGCAGCTTGCGTCCTTGAATTTCCATATCCACGGTTTCACCAGATCGCACAGCCTGATCAAAACGCGTGGCGTCGTCGGGGTTCTTGAACAAGGTGCTGAGCTTGTTGCCGTAAAACGCGTCAGTGTTGAAACTCGATCCACCAAACAGCTTGAGCAACTCTTTGGCCGGTGGCGTGGCGTGCACCAGCAGCGCTTCGGCGTTGGACACGGTGACACACACGGGCAGGCTGTCGAGTGACAGGCGAATGCGCTGGTTAAAGGTTGCAGCCGCAGCGGCCTCCTTCATGGCGACTTGCACCTGGTCCATAGCCTCGCTAATGCGCGCCTTCTGACCCGGCAGTCTGTCCATCTGGACATCCAGATTTCCGGCTGCGTAAGCCGCTACGACTTCCACCACTTTCATCTTGACGGCGATGTGCGACTGCACCAGGGTATTGATGGACTGCGCCATGCTCTGGTAGCTGCCCTCCAGGCGATTGGTAGGCATGATGTAGTCCAGTGCGCCTGCCTCGTGCTGGCGAGCCATCTCGCTTTGTTCTGACTCAAACTGCTGCAACGTGCCTTGCATCTTGGACAGTGGCGCGAGCAGTTGGCCGATTTCACTTTGGTCTGCTTCAATGACCGTGTCAATCTGGCCCGAGGCCACCTGATTGGCTACACCCAATGCCTTTTTCAAGGGCCGGGTGATGCTGGAAGTCACCAACCAGGCCAGCAGCACCGCGCCCAGCACGGTGAGCGCCACAATGACCATCGCCGTTTGCAGAATATGGTCTGCACTGGTCACCGAATCCTTGACCTCATGGCGCATCAGTTCAACCTGGGATGCAACAAAGGGGACCAGCAGCTTTTGCAAGGCATCGCTGGCCGCATCAAAACTGCTCATTTGCTTATTGCCGACTTCCGGGCCACCGGCGACATAGCCTTTGGCCATGGCCTGCCCCACCTCAAAATAATGCGCCGCGCCGGTCTTGATATCCTGAATGCGCTGTGCAGAGGCCTTGTCACCCAAAAGCTGGAAATGCTTGTCGAATTCGGCCAGCGACGCATTCAGCGTATCGAAATTTTCCTGGGCGTTCTTGAATCCATCGTCCAAGCCATCTTTGCCGCGCGTGGCCGAGACGTCGGACAGGAACTGCTGAATTTGCACCACATTCTTGTCCATGGCGGCGGCAAGCAGCGCGTATTTCATGCCCTCGTTCTCGACCGTCTCCATGCTCAATTTGACTTGGCTGAGTTGTACGCTCAGCCAGAAAGTGAAACCGACAAACAAGACGATGGGCATTGCAAAGCCCAAAAGGATGCGTGCGCGAATGGAGAGCTTCATGATGTTCAAGCCTGCTGGGCCAGTGCGGCCATTTCATTGATATCGAGCGCGCGCTCGGGCGCCAGAATGACGATGAAGTCGCCCCCCACCTTACCCATGCCATAAATGAAATCGCGACGGATGGTGGTGCCAAATTGGGGCGCCGGTTCGATGTGGGCCTGGGCAATATCGATGACTTCGCTGACTGCATCCACCAACAGGCCGAGCTCAAGCTTCTCGTCTTCGACCGTCGCGTCAAAAATGATGATGCACGTCTTTTTGCCCACTTGGGCGCGTGGTCGGCCAAAGCGGGACTGGAGATCAATCACCGGCACGACTGAACCGCGCAAATTGATCACGCCGCGCACGAAGGCGGGCATCAAGGGCACGATGGTCATGTTGCCGTGTTGGATGATCTCGCGCACACAGCGGATGTCCATGGCGAAGACCTCTTCCCCCAGGGAAAATGTCAGGTACTGCAAGGCAGTGCCGGAGTCGACCTGGCCTTGTGGCGTGGGAGCATTCTCGACTTGCATGGCGTTAGGGCCTCAATAAGGTCTGAAATTGGAAGATCCGCCACCGCGAACCGCTGTGGGCGTCAGCGGGGCGCTCAGGCGCGGCGCTGTCCGGTTACGGCCCTTGTTGCCTGAATCGTGGCGACTCGGCACACTGGCACTCGATCCGCTGCCGGTATCAAAGAAGGCCACAGACTGTTGCAGTTGCTCGGCCTGGCCACTCAACTCTTCGCTGGTCGCGGCCAGTTCTTCAGAGGCCGAGGCATTCTGCTGCGTGGCTTTGGAGAGTTGACCCATGGCGCCCCCGATTTGCACCACCGACTCGCTCTGCTCAGCACTGGCAGCGGCAATTTCCTGCACCAGCTCGGAAGTCTTTTGAATGCTGGGCACGATAGCGTCCAGCAGTCGACCGGCGCGCTCTGCCGTGGACACGCTGTTGCCCGCCAGATCGCCGATCTCTTTGGCAGCCTGTTGGCTGCGCTCAGCGAGCTTGCGCACTTCGGCGGCCACCACGGCAAAACCCTTGCCATGCTCGCCCGCACGTGCTGCTTCGATGGCAGCATTCAGCGCCAGCAAATTGGTCTGGTAGGCAATGTCGTCCACGATGCCGATCTTGGAAGCGATCTGTTTCATCGCCGTGACGGTCTGGCTGACGGCGCCACCCCCTTCTCCGGCCTCTTTGCTGGTCTTGGTGGCCATGCCATCGGTGACGCGGGCGTTGTCGCTGTTTTGCGCAATCGAGGCCGACATCACGTCAATCGAGGCCGTGGTTTGTTCCACACTGGCAGCCTGCTCGCTGGCAGCCTGCGAAAGCGACTGCGCAGTGGCTGACACTTGGTTGGCAGCACCGGTGAGCGCATCGGCCGCGCCACGCACTTCGTCAATGATTTCAGCCAGCTTCTGGAAGCTGGCGTTGGCGTCGTCTTTCACCTGGTTAAAGGCACCTTGCATGTCGCGCGTGATGCGCTTGGTAAGCCCGCCCTCGGCCAGTCCTGAGAACATGCCGGCCATGTCTTCCACAATCGCGCCCAGCTTTTCACTGGTGGCATTGGCGTCACGTTTGAGTTGGCCAAAAGTGCCTACGTATTCGCGCGTAATGCGCTGGCTCAGGTCCCCTTCCGAGAGGCCACCCATGACACGGCCCACATCGGAAAATAGAACCGAGGTGGTTTCCACCAAAGAATTCACACCCGCGCACAGGGACTCGATCGGGCCACTCAGGCCCTGCATGGCAATGCGCTGGCTCAGGTCGCCGGCCTGCGCCGCCGAGGTGACGCGGTTGGCTTGCTCCACCGCCGTTCTGAGCATGTTGGCAGCGGTAACTTCGGCGGTAACGTCGGTGGCGATCTTGACGATCTTGGCCACGCGCCCCATTTCATCGGTTACCGGCGCATACACCGCCTGCAGAAAGATTTCTTTGCCCGATTTGGAAACCCGTTTGAAAACTTCGCTTTGGGCCTTGCCCGCATTCAGATCCGCCCAGAACTGGGTATAGGCAGGTGCGTTGACAATCTCTGCCGAACAGAACATCCGGTGGTGCTTGCCCTTGATGTCGGCCAACTGGTAGCCCATGGTCTGCAGGAAATTGGCGTTGGCCTCCAGCACGTGACCACCCAGATCAAACTCAATGTAGGCATACGAAGCATCAATCGCCTTGAGGATGCCACGCGCATTCTGGCGCTCGACTTCTTGCTCGGTAATGTCATAGCGCACGCCCAGATACTTCATGGGCTTGCCGTTCTCACCCAGGATCGGTGCGATCACCGCATCCACGTAGTAAGGCGTGCCATCCTTGGCGCGGTTCTTCACCACGCCACGGAAGATGTCACCACGCCCGATCGTGGACCACATTTCCTTGAACACCGCTTTGGGCATGTCAGGGTGGCGGGTGGTGTTATGGCCAAAGCCGATCAGTTCATTTTTGGGGTACTTGGACACCGCGAGGAACTTTTCGTTCACGGTGAGGATGTCGCCCTTTTTATCTGCCTCGGAGACGATGCTGGTGAGGTTCATGATGTCAGTGCGCACCTTGAGCTCAGCTTCCAACTCGGCAATGCGCTGCTCCATGGCACGGCCATTGAATAGGCGACCCAGCAATGACGATTGTTTTGCTTGCATTAAATTTTCTCCAAGTATTTTTTTGTGATTGACCGTTATCCGCTCAGGTCGCAGCGACCGGTGCGTCCGCGCCCGTGATCAATTCACCCAGCGAAACCACATCCAGGATCAGCGCCACTTCGCCATTGCCCAGAATGCTGGAGCCGGAAATTCCGCGCAATGTTTTAAACAGGCGTCCCAGCGGCTTGATCACCGTCTGGTTCTGACCCAGAAGCACCTCCACCTCGATGCCATATTTGCCGCGCGGTGAATGCACCACGACGACGCTGACGCGTTCGGGCAAATCCGACTCGACCGTATAGAGGGTGCGCAAACGCACTACCGGCAGCACTGCGCCGCGCAGTTCCACACAATGGCGACCACGCTCGTCCACCCGCACGTTATCGCCACCGGACTCGATTACTTCCACCACGGATTCCAGCGGCAGCACAAACTTGGACTTGCCCACGCCCACCATGAAACCGTCGATGATGGCCAGCGTCAGCGGCAGGCGAATGTCCACTTGCAAGCCCTTGCCCGGATTGCTATTCAAACGCAAGCTACCCCGCAAGGCCTCGATATTGCGGCGCACCACATCCATGCCCACACCGCGACCCGACAGGTTGGTGACCTGCTCGGCGGTTGAAAAGCCGGGCTCGAAGATCAGCATATTGATATCGTCATCCGAGGGCACGATGCCGGGCTCGACCAGACCCCGGTTCCAGGCGCGTTGCAGCACGCGCTCGCGGTTGATGCCGCGGCCATCGTCCTCGATGCGAATCAGGATGGCACCGGTTTCGTGGCGCGCGCTCAAGGTCAGCTTGCCGGCGGCCGGTTTGCCCGCAGCAATACGCTCCTGCGGCGGCTCCAGGCCATGGTCCAGCGAGTTGCGCACCAAGTGCATCAGCGGGTCAGCAATCTTCTCGACCATGGATTTGTCGAGCTCTGCGTCGCCGCCCACAATTTCAAAATTGACTTCCTTGCCCAGGCTGGAGGCCGTGTCGCGCACCACGCGGCGGAAGCGGCTAAAGGTCTCGCCCACCGGCACCATGCGCAGACCCAGGGTGCCGTTACGAATTTCCTCAATCAGGCTGTTCATGTGCAGATTGGCTTCGATCAGCGCCTCACCATGGGTCTCGCGCGCCAGCAAGGTGGCACCGGCCCCTGCAATCACCAGTTCGCCCAGCAGATTGATCACGGCGTCAAGCCGGTCTGCCTGGACACGGATGTAGCGCTCCTCGGACGGCGCTGCCTCGCGCATCTTTTGTTGCTTGCCCAGAGCTGCGGCCACCACTTCGGGCGCAACGCCAGCTTGGGCTTCCAGCAAATCACCAATCTTGGGTTTGGCCACTGCAGGCATGCCACGGCTGGACTGCTGCGTGCTCAGCACCTGCGCCAGCTTGTCTTGCGTCACCGCACCCACAGAGACCAGCATGTCGCCCAGACGGGGCGTGCCCGGAATTTCATCAATGGCACGTGCCAGCTTTTGCTCGGGCGTTTCGGGCGCCACCACGTCAAGCTCGCAGTCGTCAATCACAAAGCTGAAGGCCCCCTCGATATCCTCGCGACTGGCCGTGGTTTGCAATTGCATGACGAAGCTGAGGTAGCAGCTTTCGGGATTGAGATTGACCAGGGGCGGCACACCATCCACGCCGCAATGTACCGACAGCACCTGACCCATGCCGTGCAGATAGCGGGAAATCGACAATGGGTCCATTCCATTGCGAAAGGTCTCCTGACCGAAACGCGCTGAGATGCTCCAGACGCGCATTTGCTCTGGCGCTTTGCCGGCAGACTCGCTGGCGCTAGGCGCTGCGGGCGCTGCCGCCGGGCCGCCTTCGGTCAGCGCACGCAACTGCACCACGAGATCGGCGCGCAATTCCTTTTGCTCAGGCGTGTCGGCACTCTCATCGGCTGCCGTGTCCACCAGGAACTTGATCTGGTCGTTGCACTGCAAAAGCAAGGTGCTGATCTCCGGGTTGAGCACCAGATCGCCATCGCGCATCTTGTCCAGCAAGGTCTCCACATGGTGGGTAAATTCCACCACCCGGTTCAGGCCGAAAATGCCAGCGGAGCCTTTAACGGTGTGGGCGCAGCGGAACAGTGAGTCCAACAGTTCGCGGTTGTCGGGCTGCTCTTCGAGCTCCAGCAACAGGGTTTCAATGGCTTCGATTTGCTCAGCGGCTTCGCTGATAAAGGCCGGCATGGCCTGCGCGATAAATGCCAGATCAGCGTCCATGCTCATGAGGAGGCTCCGGTCTTGAGATAGCGGCTGTCCAGCCAGTTGGAAAATCCCATGGTGCGACAGGCCTCGACAAAGGCTGTACTGGCTTCCACCAGGTGCCAGCGTTGCTCGCCGTGGCCCAGCGCGGCCAGCAGTTGCAAGCCCGATCCGTCCACTTCCTGCACGTCGCGTGCCGAAACTTCCAGATACTCCCGGCCCTTGGGCGCCTGCTCGGCCACCCAGGCCAATAAAGCGTCCCGCGTTTCCAGCGTGCTGTAAATATTCAGTTCGGCCGGCAATTCAAAGCGTTCTTGCATGTTCTCTCCCTCTAGCATTCGGGCCTTGGCGACCCGACGTAGGGGGTCGATCGGCCCTATGGACACCCTAGGTGCAAAGCTTGGAAACAGCGTTTACCAATTGGGTGGGCGCAAAGGGTTTAACCATCCAAGCTTTGGCACCTGCCGCCTTGCCTTGCTCTTTTTTCTCTTCCTGGCTCTCGGTGGTGAGCATCAGAATCGGCAAAAATTTGTAGGCGGGTAATTGCTTGGCTGCCTTGACAAACTCAATTCCGTTCATCACCGGCATGTTCACATCGCAGACCACCATATTGATCTGGCGGCCATCCAGCAGCGCCAGGGCCGCCTGACCGTCGCCCGCTTCGAGCACGTTGTAGCCCGCACCCGTCAAAGCCATCTTCACCACTTGGCGCAAGCTTGCGGAGTCATCCACCACCAATATCGTCTTTGCCATATCACCCTCTTAGAAAAAAGTTGTCTCTTTGCTACCGTCTGCGTCTGCTCCAGCAGGCTCTTCACCCACGTGGTTTTGACGCTGCTCGGTCATTGCATATTGCGCTTCCAGACCGTCCAGCCAGGCCTGTAAATCAGGCACATCCTGACCCTGCCCATCCAGCACCTGCTGCAGCCGGGCAATGTCGCCCTCCAGCAAGGCAATCATCTGGCTGATGCGGTCTTGATACTGAAATCCGATGTACATGCGCTCGACCTGTTCCGCCACCACTTGGGTTTCCTGGGAAAAAGGCCGGTTGATTTTTTCGATAGCGCCTATGGCGTCTGTCACCATCGCAATCACCGCGTCAATGGCTGTGGCGCCACCTTCGGGCAATTGCGCGTGTTGGCGTAGAGGGGCGAGGGTTTGGGCGCAAGTTTGGGCCAATCCGGTGATCTTGCCGTCGCCCTGGCTCAGGGCATCGGTGATTTCCTGCGACTGGCGTTGCGCGGACTGTAAATGAGGGCCTATGCTGGCAAACGCCTGCATCATTTCAGACACAGCCGTTTCGGACTGGCCGCGTGAAGCGGCCAGCTGGCGCGCCCACACGGGGAGCACGCCCGAACACAGCTTGACTAGTGTTTGTGCCGCTTGCTCTGCGGTTGCATTCTCTAATGTTGGGGGCATGCAAAAAGTAAAAGTATTTTGTCGCATGGTAGCGCCAAAATCAGCCTCAGTGGAACCCCCTCCGGGCAATTAGAAAGCGCAAAGCTGCTTTATTTGTTTTTGCCACCCCCAATCGCACCAGAACCCCGGTTTTCACACCCAGGAACGACTTGGCAGCCGAATTAATTCGCAGCGCGCTTGGTCAGAATCTCGAAGGCCGGCAGGGTTTTGCCTTCCAGCACTTCAAGAAATGCGCCGCCACCGGTGGAGATGTAGCCAATCTGCTTTTCAATGCCGTACTTGGCGATTGCCGCCAGGGTGTCACCGCCGCCCGCAATCGAGAAGGCGCTGGAATCCGCAATAGCGTGAGCGATGGTCTTGGTGCCGTTTTCAAAGGCAGCAAACTCAAACACGCCAACCGGGCCATTCCAGACGATGGTGCCGGCGGATTTCAGTTGGGTTGCCAGGGTCTGGGCCGTCACCGGGCCAATGTCCAGGATCAGGTCATCGTCTTCAACTTCAGTTGCCAGCTTGGTGGTGGCGACTGCATCGGCGGAGAAACTCTTGGCGGTCACTACGTCGGTAGGAATAGGAACTGCAGCGCCGCGGGCGCGCATGGCTTCGATCACCGCCACGGCTTGGTCCAGCAAGTCCGGCTCGGCCAGGCTCTTGCCAATCTTGAGGCCAGCCGCC
>CANFNO010000071.1 GCA_947447845.1 Burkholderiales bacterium
AGGGCAAAGCCGGGCGCTTTGACGAGCCTGATGCCCGCTATGTGATCCGCGCCTTCGTGCGCCTCAAACCCGACTGTGATTGCCCCGGCCGCATTGTCTGGAGCGAGTACAGCGAGCCCTTTGTGATCGCCGCCTGGTACGAGGGCGCCGGTGCGCCGCCAGTGCAGATCGCGCTGCCGGACCCGTCTGACCGCAAGCTGCTCAAGGAGTTGAAGCCCAACGTCGCGTTTGTGTTGCCGGCCTCGATGCAGCAGCTGCTAAGTGGCAAGACCAAAGACCTTTTGGCGGGCAAAGGCAGTGCCGATGCGGTGGGCATGTCGTGGATTTGTGGCTTCAACATTCCGACCATCACGATCTGCGCCTTCATCGTGCTCAACATCTTTCTGACGCTGTTGAACCTGATTTTTGGCTGGCTCTTCTTCATCAAGATTTGCATCCCCTTTCCCAACTTCAAGAAGCCATGAGCGCCACCACCCTGCGACCCCTCCTTGGCTGGCCCCTGTTGCCCTTGCCCGATGCGCATGGTGAGTTGGCCTGGCCCGAGCTTGCGCAGAGCGTGAGCGAGTCGATCCGCATCATCCTCAGCACCCGGCCCGGTGAGCAGCTGATGCGCCCCGAATTCGGTGGCGGGCTGGATCGCCTGCTGCACGAGCCCAACACCATCACCACCCGACGCCGCATTCGCGATCTGGTGCAAGACTCCCTGGCCCGCTGGGAGCGTCGCATCCTGGTGGATGCCGTCGAAGTCTGGGAAGTACCGGATGCGCCCAGCAATGTGCGGGTGGAAATTGCCTATCGGCTGGCGCGCACCGGTGCGCCGGGCGCCCTGAATGTAACCGTGCAACTGGAAGGCTGAGTATGCCCATACTGCCCCCGTCGCTTGATGATCGCCGCTTCGACGACCTGGTCGAAGATCTGATCGCACGCATACCGGCCCACACGCCGGAGTGGACCAACCCGAAGCTGGGCGATCCGGGGCGCACCCTGATCGAGCTTTTTGCCTGGCTGGGCGATGCCTTGCTGTACCGCGCCAACCTGATTCCGGAGCGCCAGCGCCTGGTCTTTCTCAAGCTGCTGGGCATGGGCCTCAAACCCGCACAACCGGCGCGCGGGATTGTCAGCCTGAGCTTTGCAAAAGAGACCGAGCTGGGTGCGCACACGCTGGCGCCGCAAGGTCAACTCAAGGCGGCGGTGCCGTTTGAGACCCTGGGTGAAACCACGGTGCTGCCAGTGACCGGAGAGGCCTACATCAAACGCCGTCTGACCCACGCCGAGTTGGTCAAGAGAGGCGATTTGCTGCACGGCCTGGCACGCGTGCACCACATCAAGGGTGCGCTGAAGGCCTATGAGACAACGCCTGTTTTTGCAGGCGGACGCGCCACGCCGCAGGGCACGGATGTGTTTGCCATGAGCGCAGATCGCGCGCTGTGGGTTGCGCTGTTTGCGCCCAAGGCACCCAAGCCGGAAGACCAGCCTGCGGTCAACGAGGCGGCCAAGTCGGCGCTGGGTGGCGGCGACAGCGGCTTGCCCGCGCTGATGTCCGTGGGCGTGGTGCCCGCGATCAAGGCGCCCCAGCTGTTCGAGCAGGTGAGTGCGCCCACGCAGATACCGGTGCTGTGGGAGATGACGACCCAGGGCCGGACCCAGTTCTCCACCGACTACCTCACGCTAGGCGTGCAGGCCGACACCAGCAACAGCCTGGCCCAGGCCGGTACCTTGCGGCTGCAAATGCCGGATGAAAAATTCATCTGGGCACCGCCCAATGATGTGGGCACCAACGCCCATGCTGGTGTCGGTGATACGCCGCCGCGTCTGGATGACGCGGATAGGGCCGCGCGGCTGATTGGCTGGCTGCGCCTGCGTCCCAAAGCCGGTGAGCTGGTGAACCACCTCAACCTCGCCTGGCTCGGCATCAACGCCGTCGAAATCGATCAGCGGGTCAGCGTGGCGGGTCGCGTTTTGGGTGTGTCGAATGGCGCGGGCGATCAGTCCTACCAGTTGCCCATGGGCTCGGTGGACCCGGCGTCGCTGGCCATCGAAGTGGAAGAATCCGGCCGTGGTTACCAAAGCTGGGTTCGCGTGGACGATCTGGCCGCCATCAGTTCCAACCCGGCCGAGGCGCGCGAGGCGCGCGCCTTTGAGCTGGATTCCGAGGCCGGGACGCTGCGCTTTGGCGATGGCGTGCGCGGCCGTGTGCCCGAGCCCGAAATGCGTGTGCGTCTGGCCTTTGGCCGCTTCGGCGGTGGCCGTGCGGGCAATCTGCCAGCGGGCAGCATCACCGAGCTTGCGGCGCGCCGCATTGATGGCTTGCCTGCCCCGGCCCTCAAGGCCAGTCAGCCGCTGGCGCTGGGCGGTGGAGAAGATGCAGAGACCTTGGACGTCGCCGAGAAACGCATTCCCGCACGCCTGCGTCACCGGGACCGCGCTGTGACCGAGGAGGACTATCGTCGCCTCTCATTTGAGGTTCCCGGTCTGGATGTGGGCCGGGTCGAAGTCATGCCGCGCTTCAAGCCACGCGACCGGCGCTTCAACGTGCCGGGTGTGGTCAGCGTGATGGCGCTGCCTGCTGCGCCTCTCGCACCTGCGCCCAATCCGCGCCCCGATCGACCGTTTATCGAAGGCCTGCACAACTACCTTTCGCAACGCACGCCGCTGTCTACCGAGCTGTACGTGATTGGCTGCGAATACGTGGCGCTGGGCTTGTCAGTTGCCGTCACGTTGCGCGATGGGTTTGCCCGCGACAAGGTGCTGCTGGAAGTGCGCGAATCGCTGCGCCGCCTGCTCTGGCCGCTTGCGCCGGGTGGCATGGATCAGACCGGCTGGCCCCTGGGTCGCGCTGTCAAAAGCCGCGAGCTTGAAGTCGAGGTGTCGCGGGTGGCCGGTGTGGACGAACTGCGCGGCATTCATCTGTTTCAGCAAACAAACGGCGAATGGCAACCCCTGCCTTCCATTGCGGCAGACGGCGCGCAGATCCTGCAGTTGCAAGCCTGGCAGCTGCCCGAGCTGCTGTCTGTCGTTGTGGTCGATGGCCCGAGTGCACCGCTGGATCTCAGAGCCTTGCCCAACCCCTTTGCCGACGCCGACGCGGTGGCGGTCCCCGTCGTGCCGGAGCTCTGCTGATGGACGCAAACGGCCTGCGTTTCTGGCAGCTTGCCGATGGCGGGCATTTCCCGCTGCGCCAGCACGTGGTCTGGGACAGCAGTTGCCGTGTGTTGCGTCTGGCCTCCGAGCGCACGCTGAACCCCGCCCTGTCACCCACTGATGCCCAGAGCACCGCTTTGGCCGCGCTGGACAGCATTCCCCGCGCGGTCGATGCGATGGAATGCGTGGCGCGCTGGGATGCCGACGCTCAGTGCGTCATCGCCACGAGCTACCTGCCCAGCGAGGCCACGGTGCTGCCGCTGGAAGACACGCCGAGTGACCTCTGTGCCGGGCACGACGGCGTGCTCTATGCGGTCTTACCGGGCGGCATCCGGCTGCACGATTTGCGCGCCCGCTGGGAAGATGTGACGGTGAGCCTGGCTGGCTTCGAGCCCTGGCGCATGGCACCGGCTGCGGGCGGTGGTGCCTGGGTGTTGGAGCGCAACGGCGGGCGTATCGCGCGCCTTGCCGGGCGCCCGCTTCGGCGCGAGACACCGCAGACCGATGACTATGACGGCGATGTGTTTCGCCCGTCTCCCGAGAACGGCTTCGCACCTGCACTGAGCCTGCTGCCTACGCCGCAATGGGCTACGGGCGAGCGCCCTCTGGCCATCGCCACGCTTGCCGGTGGTGACTTTGTCGTGCTGTCCTGGCAGGGCAGCGAGAACCGGGCCTGTGTGCGGCGCTGGTTGCCCGAGCGCGCCTGCCTGTCGGCTCCCTTGACGCTGCACGGCGCCAACCATGCCTATTCTCTGGTCGGCCTGTCGGGCCAACGCATTGCCCTGCGGGTGCCGGGCCGCAATGACGCACCGGCCTTCGATCTGGCCCTGGCCGACGCGAACGGCAATGTCATGCCGCTCGGTGAGGTGTATCCGTTCTCGGATGCGGCACGCGAAGCGCCGTTTGCCAATGGCATTGCCCAGCCGCCGCAATACCCCAGCGGCGACAGCGGCGCCGAGCCCCTGTTTGCGCTCTCGCTGAACAACCTTGCACGACGCGGCGAAGCCTGCAACTTCGACGATGCCTCTGCTGACTTTGCCGCCTGGATGATCGACAGCCGCGACACCACCACGGTCTGGAATCGCCTCTACGCGGAAGCCTCGATTCCGGCGCACACCGGCTTCGTGGTCTGGCTGGCCAGCGGCAATGAGCCACGGCCCCCGTCACGCAGTGACCGCACGGCCTGGCAGGCGCACGGCTTTGGCGCCGAGATCGGCATGTTGGATGACGCCATGCTGGCACCGCACGTGCCGCGCGCGGCGCATGAACATTTCCCTTCAGAATTGCCGGGCCACCCGGGTTTGCTGGACGTGTCGGACATGCCGCCGGAGCGCGATGCCACGACCTATGGTTTGTATTCGGTGCTGGTGCAAAACAGCCAGCAACGGGTGCGCAAACTCAGCGGGCGCTATTTGTGGGTGCACGTCGTCCTGCATGGCGATGGACGCGTCAGCCCCGAAATTGCCGCACTGCGTGCCTGGGGCAGCCGCTTCTCCTACGCCGACAAATACCTGCCCAGCATGTACCGCGAAAGCCTGTTCGGCGAGGCGGCCACGGCGCCCGGTGTGCAGCTTGCCAGCCTGGAGCCGCATTACATGGCCGAGCTCAATGCGGCAACCTTTTCGGACGTTCTGCGTTCGCGCCTCGCGCTGGAGCAGATCAAGCCCGGCCTGGCGGCCGAGATTCTGGTCGAGAAGGCGGATAGCCACTGGCTCTTGCGCGATGCACGCCAGTCCTGGCGTGTGGTCCATGAAAACGAAGAGCAGGGCGGCCAAATGGTCGAGCGCCTGGTGGTGTACCGGCCGCAGGCCTCACCGGCGGATTTCACCGCGCGCATGCTGGGCAACTTTGAAGGGCTGCTGACCCAGCTCGAAGACCGCATTGCCGCAGCCCACCTCTACAGCGATCCGGCCTCGGTGCCGCAGGAAAATCTGGATTGGCTGGGCAACTGGATCGGTGTGGCTTTTGACCACGCCCTGCCCGAGGCGCGTCGCCGCGACTGGCTGCGCGCCGCGCCCGAGTTGGCGCGCTGGCACGGCACCCGCAATGGCCTGCGCCTGGCACTCGATGTGGCCACCGGGGGCAGTGTGCGTGGAGGTGAAATTATTGTCATCGAAGACTTCCGCCTGCGCCGCATCCTCGCCACCTTGCTGGGCGTGGACATGACCGAGGCCAACGACCCTTTGTTGCCCGGACTGATTCAAAGCGGCAACTCGATCGTCGGCGATACGCTGGTGATCGGCGACCAGGAGCGTGTCGAGCTGATGGCGCTGTACCGCGAGGAAGCGGCCAGCGCCTCCGAGGATGCCGCAGTGGTCAATTTCTACGAAAAACTGGCCCACCGCGCCACCGTGCTGGTGCACCGCGAAGTCCAGACGCAAGACTTTGCGCTGATCCGCCGCATCGTGCAGTCTGAAGCCGCCGCGCACGTTGAGGTGCGCGTGGTCGCCGCAAGCTGGCCCTTGCTGGTCGGCATTTCAAGTCTGGTCGGTGTGGACACCTATCTGGCCGCGCCGCGTGTGCCGCGCCCCGTGCAAGTCGAGCGCAGCGTTCTGGGCATGGGCGATTTTGTCCTCGGGCAGCCGGTGCTCGATCCGCGTCTGGCCGGCAGCAACTACAACGCCCATGGCTGAACCCAGCGCCACCCCCTACAAGCCCAGGAGCAAGAAATGACCATACTCACCAAGGAAGCGGATCCCCTGTACGCCCAGCCCCGCGCCGAGCGCCCGGCGTATGCCACAGGCATGCTGCTGGACGCGCAGGACTTCAGCGACGAGCAAACCTACCACCGTGGCCGCCTGGCGCGTGCCATGGCATTCCTCGCCGGTGGCGGCACTCTGGCTGGCCTGCAGATCGAATACGTGCCCGGCACGCCCACGCAGGTGGAAGAGATCCGGGTCAATCCGGGTCTGGCGGTCGACCGGCTGGGCCGCCTCATTGAAATGCCCCGACCCGTCTGCCTGCGCCTGCCCAAGTGGTTTGATCTGCTGCAGAAGCGCGACGATGGCGACAGCTTGCGCCTGGCCGCCTACGCCGATCTGGGCCGCTTTGTTTCGCAGCGCGTGACCGATGCGGACACTGTGTTGCCGGCACGTGCCGTGGTGGCCGACGTGTTCATCCGCTTTGTCGAATGCCCGGTCGGGCTGACACCCAGCTTTGCGATGGGCCCGTTTGATGCGCTCAACGCGGTATCGACCGCGCGCATCCGCGATGCCTGGGAAGTGCAGATGATTGCTCGCAGCGGGCTCGACGATTCCTATAGTGGGCTGCCCTTGCCGCTGGTGGCACCGGCACTTGCCAACAGCGCCGACCCGGCTGTGCGCCGCAACGCCGCACAAGACGCCGTGCTGGGCGCTTATGGCGGCAGCACGCAGCCCGGGGGCACCGGTGTTTTGAGTGCCGCACCGGAGCAACCGCAAAACTTTGACCACAGTGCCGTGTTTCTCGCCCGGGTGCTGATTCCGGTTGCGCAACCGGTAGACCCGGACGACCCGGCCGAACCCGTGGTGCGCACGCTGGAGGCAACGCAGGTGGACAACTTTGCGCGGCGCTTTCTGCCCACCGTATCGCTGCTGGCGCAGTGGTCCGGCTTCTAAAAAATGTTGTTCTTCGAAACTTTCGGACGGAGCTTGTCATGGCGATAAATCTCACACAAGGTGCGGCACGCGAAAAGATCGATGCGCCCAATGTTGCGGCGCTTCGCAATACCGGGGTGCTGATCGAAGACCCGCGTCGCGAGCGACCCCGCTATTTCGATGGCCGCTTTCTTAGCGCACGCGATCTGACGCGCGACCAGCAATACTTCCTGACGCGTGAGGCCGATCTGGGACGCTCTGCCGGCAGCGGCGTGGCGCATGGACTGTTCGTGACACCCGGCGGCACGCCGCACGCGCTGCAGGTGTCAGCGGGACAAGGGGTCACGCCTGCGGGCGAACTGGTGCTCATCCCGCATGACATGAAAATCAATCTTGCCGATGTGCCGGTGGCCGAAATGCTCTCCGCAAAATTTGGCTTGTCGCGCATCGCGGTCGCGCCCTTGCGCAGTCGCACGGGCCTGTTTGTGCTGGCCTTGCGCCCGGTCGAATTTACCGCCAACCCGATTGGCGCCTATCCGACCTCGCTGACCGGGCCCCGCACGGTTGAAGACGGCGACGTCATCGAAGCCACCGCGCTGGTCTTGGTGCCGTATCAGGACGACGGCGGCGCCGATGCGCTGGAAGCGCGCCGGGGCCGTGCCGCACGCGCCATATTCACGCAGGGCACGCAGAACGTCGCCTCGGCCAACGTGTTGCCGATTGCCATGCTCGCGCTGCAATCGAACAGCATTGTCTGGATTGACGAAGCGCTGGTGCGCCGTGAGTTGGGTGCTGACCGTGGCGACCTGCCGGGCCTGGGCTTTGCGCCGCGTGCCTTGCGGCTGGCGCATTTGCTGCAACACCAGACGCATCTGGCGGATGTGGTGGCGCAGATGCATGGCCGCAATTTTGCGGCGGCGACGCAGTTTCCGGCGCTGCCGCCCGCTGGCCCGTTGCCGCCCGGCACCATCGACACGCGGGACTTCACGCAGCGCTATTTCCCGGCAGAAGTGGATGTCGATTTCTCGATCATTCCCGAGGATGAATTGCCCGCGCTGATCGAAGAAGCACTGGCCCTTGCGCCCATCGACTTCCTGGCTTCTGAGGCGGCGTTGGATCTCACCGCCGTGCTGGTGCTGGCACCAGTGCCACGCAGCGACTACCGCGCCGTCATGGCCAAACTGGAATCCCGCAGGCGCGTGCTCAAGGCCAGTGCCCCCAACTTGGTGGCCCAACGCAAGCCGCTCGAAATATTGCAACGCCTGCGTTTGCCGCCACCCTTTGTGCTGCCCGATGTGTCGAACCCGGCCGATGCCGAGTGGGCGCGTCTGGCCAATCTGCCCACGCTGTGGTATGTGCGCCGCCGCAACCTGGCTTACCGCGACGATCTGGTGGGCAATGGCGTGGCCGCCACCGGACGCGATGAAATCGCCCTGGAAGACGCGGTGCGCGGGCGCATCAAACAGCTTGAGCTGTACCCGCAGTTTGACGCGGTGCTGGCAAAGACCACGACCAAGGCCGCCTGGAGCGTCATGAGTCTGCTGGCCCTGCCGCGCCTGGTTGAATCCCCTGCGCTTACCGCCGCAGCTTTGGGAGCGCTCAGTTCCAAGGCAGCGGCATCACGCAGCGGTCGCCTGGACAACGCCGACGTGCTGGCGGTGGGCGTTTACCTCAACACTCCCGGTGTGGGCGACGGGCTGGTGATTCTCGAACGCAGCACGATTGGCGGCGTGGCGGTACCGGCACTCACCAGTCTGGCCAGCAACGATGCCTGGCGCACCCTGGATACCGCAGCCGTAGCAACGCCGGTTGCCAATTTGGCCAATCTGGTGGCACGGTTCGAACCTATGTCGACGATCAAGGCGGGGGGCGTGGCGCCGGTGTCCGTGTCGATTCCAACGGCAACCATCGTGGCGGATAAGTTGGCTACGACCTTGGTGACTGACAACGTGGCGACGACTCCGGTGGTGGACAAGTTGGCGACGACCTTGGTGACGGATAAGGTGGCGACGACTCCGGTGGTGGACAAGGTGGCGACGACTCCCGTGGTGGACAAGGTGGCGACTGCTCCCGTGGTGGACAAGGTGGCGACTGCTCCGGTGGTGGACAAGTTGGCAACGACCTTGGTGGTGGATAAGTTGGCGACGACCCTGGTGGCTGATAAGTTGGCGACGACCCTGGTGGCGGACAGGTTGTCGACCACTATGCTGACTGGCAAAGTCATCGCCAAAAAATCTGCGGCCACGGTTGCCAGCAAGCCGGTGAGCCCCGCAAAGTCGTCCAAGCTGGCGGCGGCGGCAAAGAAGGCCACCGCCAAAAGCGCAGCGGTGAAAAAGCCTGCGGCCAAGGCGCCCACAGCGAAGACACCTGCTGCCAAGAAGCCCGCTGCGAAGAAGCCCGCGAAATGAAACCTCCATCTGACACCCCATCAAGCGGAGCACAGCCGTGAGCATCCAAACCATACAACAGCCTTTGCCCGGCGAGCGTGTCGTCGGCCTCTCTCCCGAGACGGCAACCGAGGCCGTCAGTG
>CANFNO010000072.1 GCA_947447845.1 Burkholderiales bacterium
GGCATGGGCTGGGGAATGGGCTGGATTGCGTTTCTGGCTTCCGGTGATTACCGGCGCCGCTTTCTTGAAAACCAGGCCCTTGCCGACGTAGAGCGTGGCCCTGGGCTGGTGGCGGTGGGCGAGTCCGGTAGGCTGATTGCTGAGTTGCCCCGCCTGTGGCTGGGTCGTCCCGTGCCGGTACTTTGGAACGGTGCAGAGCATGTGGATGCGGCACTGGCCCAGGCAAAGGGCATTATTTTTCTCACGCCCCATCTCGGCTGCTTTGAGGTGGCAGCACAGGCCTATGCCGCACGCTACGGTGTGGAGGGGCAGCCAATGACCGTGCTATTTAGGCCGCCGCGCAAGGCCTGGTTGCGCGAGGTGGTGATGGAATCCCGCCAGCGTCCCGGCTTGGCCACCGCATCGACCACCATGGCGGGTGTTAAACAACTCATCAAAGCGCTGAAAAGTGGCCAATGCGTCGGTCTTTTACCTGACCAGGTACCACCCGAAGGCATGGGTGTTTGGGCGCCGTTCTTTGGTAAACCCGCGTACACCATGACTCTCTCGGCCCGTCTCGCCTTGCAAACCGGGGCCACCGTGCTGGTTGCCTGGGGCGAGCGACTGAAATGGGGGCGGGGCTATGTGGTGCATGTGATGCCACTGCAACAGGCGCTCTCTTCCGACATGTCAGAAGCCGCTACGCAGATCAACCGTGCCATGGAAAAATTGATTTTGCAAAAACCCCAGCAATACCTTTGGGGTTATGCCCGTTACAAGTCGCCCAAGGGTTCCGGGCCATGACGCACCTCACGCTATGGCTTATGCGCTGCACCGCAGTGCTGCCCTTGTCCTGGGTACGTGGGCTGGGCTGGCTCCTGGGCTGGCTCCTGTATTCCGTGGTGGGCTCGCGTCGGCGTGTGGTGCTGATCAATTTGCGGCTGTGCTTTCCACATTGGAGCGAAAGGCAAGTGCGCACCGCCGCCCGGGAAACTTTTGACTATTTCGCAAAAGCCTGGCTTGACAGGGGCTGGCTCTGGCATGCCGACGCCGAACTGTTAAAGAGGCGCCTGCGAATGACCGGTGCGGTCCACGAACTCGATGGCAACGCGCCAACGGTTATTTTTGCCCCCCATTTTGTCGGCCTGGATGCTGGCTGGACCGCTATTACCCAGCAACTACCTCGACGCTTTACGACGATTTACACCGACCAAGCCAATAAGGTGTCCGATGCCTGGATTCTGCAGGGCCGCAAGCGCTTTGGGGATGCACGACTGTTTGGGCGCGTAGAAGGCGTCAAGCCCATCATCGCTGCGCTCAAAGCAGGTGAACCGCTGTACCTGTTGCCTGACATGAACTTTGGGCCAGAAGAGTCGGTTTTTGTACCCTTTTATGGCGTGGCTGCCTGCACCGTGCCCTCACTGTCGCGCTTTGCGCGCTTGAGTCGGGCCAAGGTGGTTCCGTTATTGAGCCGTATGACTAAAGACGGTTACGACATTGAAGTTATGCCGGCATGGCAGGAATTTCCCACTGCTGATCCTGTTGCTGATACGGCACTGATGAATCTGCGATTGCAGTCCTACATCGACACCATGCCGACCCAGTATTACTGGGTGCACAAGCGTTTTAAGGACCGGCCCAACGGAGAAACGCCTCCGTATTAGTGTGGGGCCTTCGAAGGAGTCAGTCCTCAGGGGCTTCTGGTGGCTCAGATTCGAGCTCAAGCGCCGCGGTCGCTGCGGCCTTCATTTTGACCTTGGCTTCTTCCGGATGCGCCCATTTGTAGAGCAGTTGCGCTACTTCCTCAATGCCCTGGCGCTTGGGCGCCGAGAACAACATGACATCGCCGCCACCGGCCTGCAACTTGGTGATGGACAGCACCTTGGCGGCTTCGGCGCGAGTCAGCTTGTCGGACTTGGTCAGAACGATCAGGAACTTGAGGCCTTCTTCCACGCGAGGGCGAATCACTTCCAGCAGAATTTCATCCAATTCGGTCATTCCGTGTCGCGGATCGCACATCAGCACGATGCCCATCAAGTTTTCCCGGCTGACCAGATAGTTGGCCATCACCTGTTGCCAGCGGATTTTGTCTTGTTTGGGCACAGCCGCGTAGCCGTAGCCGGGCAGGTCAGTCAACACCGCGTCCATCACACCTTGCTTGCCCAAGGAAAACAGGTTGATGTGTTGGGTGCGACCCGGCTTTTTGGAAGCAAAGGCGAGTTGCTTTTGCTGTGTGAGCGTGTTGATACAGGTTGATTTGCCCGCGTTTGAGCGCCCGACAAATGCGATTTCCGGTACATCAAGAGCGGGCAAAAAGTGCAATTGCGGCGCCGTGGTGAGGAATTTTGCCGTGTGCAACCAGCCCATCGCAACTGTCCCTGCGGACTTTTCCTGGGCTGTTTTGAGCGGGATATGGGAAGCGGAATTGCTTGGGTTCGAAGGGATGGTCATTGATTGCTGCGGTAAACCCAAAGCGCCATTGTAGAATGATGTAGTTTTTCCTCTCAGAAACCACCCCACTATGAAGTTGTTTGCCCCTTTGCTTATCGCTGGCTTTGTAGCCGCATTCTCATTCTCGGCTGTGGCTAACGAGGCCGCTCCGGCCAAGTACAAGCCCGATTTAGCCAAAGGTGAGGCAAGTTATGGTGCCGTATGCGCCGCTTGCCATGGCCCGGATGGCAATTCGATCGCGCCCATTTACCCCAAGCTGGCACAGCAGCATGCCGAGTACCTCGTCAAGCAACTGATTGAATTCAAATCAGGTAAGCGCGCCAACCCCATCATGCTCGGGTTCGCTTCGACCTTGTCGGAAGACGACATGAAGAATATCGCTTACTTTGTCAGCGCCAAGCCGCCTAAGGAAGGCGCTTCCAAGGAAAAAGATCTGGTAACTTTGGGTGAACGCATTTTCCGTGGTGGCATTGCCGACCGCCAAGTGCCAGCTTGCGCCGGTTGCCATAGCCCCAATGGAGCAGGCATCCCCGCCCAATATCCACGTCTGGCGGGTCAGAACGCGGAATATGCGACGGCCCAGTTGACCGCGTTCCGTGACGGTGTGCGAACCAACAGCCTGCAAATGACCCAGGTTGCCGCCAAGCTTAACGACCGCGAAATCAAAGCCGTTAGCGACTACATCGCCGGTTTGCACTAATCAGATTAATCCTGGCCCTCAAATGGGCCAAGTATTTTGAAAACCTGCCCAAAAGGGCGGAGGACTCTTCCCGAGTCCTCCGCCCTTTTTTGTTGATGCTGTCTGTTTGCCCCTACAGAATGACTATTTGGCATCGGTGTGGTAATTTTGACTTTGGTGAAAACTGTTTGATCCGGTGGATGTAAGAAATGCCGCTGTGCGCAGACCAACGGGAACACATGGAGGCTTCTATGCTTATCAAATCGAACATCAATGGTTTTCAACACACAGTTCCCAGTGAGATCACGCCACATTCCGTCTACACCAGCAGGCGCGACTTGCTTAAGGGCATGGCAGGTTTAGCAGCGGGTTCCGGGCTTGCTGCATGGACTGAGCGCTCTGCGTTCGCTGAATCTGTCTGGGGTGCTCGTCCCGGCAAACTTGCGGCCTTGGGCGCTCAAACATCCAAAGTGTCCGGCGCCCTAAGCATGGACAAAATCACGCTCTATAAGGATGCCAGCAGTTACAACAACTTTTATGAGTTCGGCACCGACAAGTCAGATCCCGCAGCCAACGCACATACGCTTAAAACCAACCCCTGGAGCGTTGAGATTGAGGGCATGGTTAAAAAGCCCGGCAAGTTCGCCCTGGAAGACCTACTCAAACTCAGCCCCCTGGAAGAACGCATTTACCGGTTGCGCTGTGTTGAAGGATGGTCCATGGTCATTCCTTGGGTGGGGTATTCGCTGGCTGAATTAATCCGAAAGGTCGAGCCCTTGGGTAGCGCCAAGTATGTCGAGTTCGTCAGTCTGGCCGACCCCAAAACCATGCCCTTTGTCGGTTCACGGGTGCTGGATTGGCCCTATGCAGAAGGTTTGCGCCTGGATGAAGCCATGCACCCGCTTACGCTGCTGGCTTTTGGCATGTATGGCGAAGTGCTACCGAACCAAAGCGGCGCACCGGTGCGGTTGGTGGTGCCTTGGAAGTACGGTTTCAAGAGTGCCAAAAGCATCGTCAAGATTCGCTTTACCGACAAACAACCCGGCACCGCATGGAACAAGGCAGCGGCAAACGAATACGGCTTCTATTCCAACGTGAATCCAACCGTAGACCATCCACGTTGGAGCCAAGCCAGCGAGCGCCGCATTGGCGAAGATGGTTTGTTTGCCAAGAAGCGGCCAACCCAGATGTTCAACGGTTATGAAGCTCAGGTCGGACAGCTTTATGCCGGTATGGATTTGAAAAAGTTCTTCTGAGGCCACCATGCGCAATTTGTTAAATCGGTGGCTTTTGCAGAGTTGGGCTAAGCCGGGCTTGTTTTTGCTATGCCTGCTTCCCGCGATATGGCTGGTATTTGGTGCCTTCACGGACCAATTGGGTGCGAATCCGGCTGAGGCGCTGCTGCGCGCTACCGGCGACTGGACTTTGCGTGCCCTGTGTCTGGTGCTGTGCATCACACCGTTGCGCACGGTGACGGGACTTTCGTCACTGGCCCGTATGCGCCGCATGCTGGGGCTTTATGTCTATTTCTACGCGCTTTTGCACCTGCTTGCCTATTCTTGGTTCGACATGGGTTTTGAGGTGGCGGATATTGCCAAAGACATTGCCAAGCGTCCCTTCATACTGGTGGGTTTCGCTGCATTTTTGCTTCTCACGCCCCTGACCTTGACTTCGTTCAATCGTGCAATAAAGGCCTTGGGTGCCAAGCGCTGGCAAGCGCTGCATCGCCTCGTATATGTGGTGGCAATACTGGCCGTGCTGCACTTCTTCTGGATGCGTGCCGGCAAAAACAATTTTGCCGAAGTGGCGGTCTACGCGCTGATTCTTGGAGCGCTACTGGGCTGGCGTCTGCAGAGGCGTCTGCGCGGGGGCATGCTGCTGGATTGGCTTGGCAACTGCTGGCGCGGTCGGCAGATACAGTCCACCCGTTTGTCCACAGGCGGTGAGATTCAGCAGCGCTGAGCCAAGGATACTGAGGCTGACTAGAATTCGTTTTGCATTCAACATGATGAAATTGTAATGACCGACCTCGAATATCTGGATCAAGCTGAAAACCTGCTCAAGTCTGTGGAGGCCTGCTGCGACAGGATGAATGACGAGAACGATGCAGACATCGACAATCAGCGTGTAGGCGGCATGGTGACGCTGAGCTTTGCGAACAGGAGCCAGATTGTGATCAACCTGCAGAAGCCTCTGCAGGAAGTATGGTTGGCAGCAAAGGCCGGTGGCTACCATTACCGCTTTGTAGCCGGTCAGTGGCAGGACACCAAGGGGCAAGGTGAATTTTTCGAGCAGTTGACCCGCCAAGCCAGCGCACAGGCGGGTATGGCATTGCATTTTGCAAACTGATTTGCACCAGGTCAGTTTTTAAACAACTCCAGGATTTTCTTTTTTTCGTCCGCAGCGGGAGCCGTCTGTGCCGGATCGGCCTTGTCGTCTGACTTTACGCTGGTGACGCCATCGCCCTTGATGAACTCCTCGAAATACCATTCGCCGCCCACGTGGGTAATGCCTTCTGGGGCCACCGGTTCCATTACTGGCACGCCCTTCAAAGCGGTCTCCATAAAGCTGATCCAAACCGGCAGGCTCAGCCCGCCGCCGGTTTCTTTGTCACCCAGTTTGCGTGGCGTGTCATAACCAATCCAAGTGACCGCTGTGATGGTGGGCTGGAAGCCTGCAAACCATGCGTCCATCGAATCATTGGTTGTGCCCGTTTTGCCATACACGTCGGGACGCTTCAGAGTGGCTTGCGCGCGTGCTGCAGTGCCAGTTCGGGTTACTTCCCCCAAAAGGCTTGTCATCAGGAAGGCATTGCGAGGCTCGATCGTTCGCTGGCTTTCATCCAGGACCACAGGTGGCGTTGTTAACAGAACCTTTCCGCGCTGCTCACTGACCTTCGCCACCAACCAGGGGTTGACGCGATAGCCACTGTTGGCAAACACCGAATAGGCACCTGCCATTTGCATGGGTGTGACTGAGCCTGCGCCCAGTGCCATGGTTAGATAGGGGGGGTGCTTGTCGGCTTCAAAACCGAAGCGCGTGATCCACTCTTGCGCGTACTGGGTTCCGATGGACTGCAGGATCTGGATCGAGATCATGTTCTTGGACTTGGCCAGAGCTTTGCGCAAACTCATAGGACCCTCAAAGGTGCCATCGTAATTTTTGGGTTCCCAGGGTTGTCCGCCTGTGGTGCCTGCGTCGAAAAATAGCGGCGTGTCGTTGATCACAGTGGAGGGCGTAAAGCCTTTTTCCAGCGCTGCAGAGTAAATAAATGGCTTGAAACTAGAGCCTGGTTGCCGCCAAGCTTGGGTTACATGGTTGAACTTGTTCTTGGCAAAGTCAAAACCGCCAACCAGAGCGCGGATCGAGCCATCACGCGGGTCCAGTGCCACAAATGCACCTTCGACTTCCGGCAATTGGGTGATTTCCCATCCGCCCTTGACCATCTTGGACACGCGAATTACAGCGCCTCGGCGCAACTTGATATTGGGTGCGGCCTTGTCCGATAGTCCGGATTGGGCCGGCTTAAGTCCTTCGCCGGTGATCTCCAGGGTCTCACCTGCGGCGCGCATGGCCTTGATATGTTTGGCATCCGCTTCAAGCACTACGGCCGACATGACGTCCCCGTTGTCCGGGTGCTCGTCCAGCACGTCATCCACCGTGTCTTCCAACTCTTGTTGTGCGGTGGGCAGCGATACGAACTTCTCCGGGCCCCGGTAAATTTGGCGGCGCTCAAAGTCCATGATGCCCTTGCGCAGAGCCTTGTAGGCAGCGTCCTGCTCGGCCGAATGGATTGTGGTTTGCACGTTCAGGCCGCGGGTATAGGTTTCGTCACCGTACTGGTTAAACATGAGTTGGCGCACCATTTCGGCCACATATTCAGCATGTATTTTGTTGGTGTCCGGCCCGCTTCTGACTTTAAGTTCCTGTGCCTTAGCGGTCTCCGCTTCCTTCGGCGTGATGAAGCCGTTTTCCACCATACGATCAACGATGTACAACTGGCGTGACCGTGCGCGCTTTGGGTTGCTGATGGGGTTATAGGCCGAGGGAGCCTTGGGCAAGCCAGCCAGCATGGCTGCTTCAGCAATTGTGATGTCCTTCAGAGGCTTGCCGAAGTACGTTTCAGAGGCAGCGGCAAAACCGTAGGCCCGATTACCCAAGAAGATCTGGTTCATATAGATTTCCAGAATCTGATCCTTGGTCAAAGCATGCTCAAGCTTGAACGTAAGCAGTATTTCGTAAATTTTGCGCGTGAAGGTCTTTTCCGACGACAGATAAACATTTCTTGCCACCTGCATGGTGATGGTGGATGCGCCCTGACTCTTGGCGTGGCCCACATTGGCCAGGCCTGCACGAATCACACCCAAATAGTCCACGCCGCCGTGTTGGTAAAAACGGGCATCTTCGATCGCCAAAACAGCGTTCGACATGACTTTGGGGATTTCGCTGATTGGTGTCAGGTTGCGTCGCTCTTCACCAAACTCACCTAAAACATCGCCTTCTACCGAAAAGACCCGTAAGGGAAGTTTGGGGCGGTAGTCAGACAAATCTGAAATATCAGGCAGATTGGGAAAAGCGACGGACAGAGCGATTGCCAAAATGAACAGGCCGCTCAGCAGGCCGGCCAGCCCCAGGCCGCCTACCCACAACAAAGCCCGCAGCGCCCAGTGCATGGGAGTCTTTTTGGCGGCGGTCCGGGCTGGTGCAGAATCAGACGGTGGGGGCGTAAAGGGCATATAAAGTTGGAGTTGGTCGCTGGCGCATTATAAAAATGCGTGTGAGGCACGCTATGGCACCAAGATGGCTATTGTTGGGGTCTAAGCCCGTCACACGCACTGAATGCGCTTTTTACAAGTTGATACATGCTAATTTCGTCTGCTTTTGGCAACGCCTAAAAATGACCGGCAATTAAAAAACCTTTGCGGGACAACGGGCTTACTGATAGCATTCAAGTGAATTCTTAAGTAGGGCTGGCACTGAGTCGGTCTGTTTCAGGGGACAGTTTTGATCTCATTGGGGTCGCTCTTTAGTCGTCAACCAGCACCTTTGCTCGGGCTTGACGTTAGCACGTCTGGTGTCAAGCTCGTCGAGTTGAGTCGTGACAAGGCCGGTAACTTGGTTTTGGAACGGTGCGCAATCGAGCCACTTGAGCGTGGCTGGATTACCGACGGCAATATTGAAAAATTCGACGAAGTCGCCGACGCGATCAAGCGTTTGGTGAAAAAGAGCGGTACCAAAACCCGCAATGTGGCTATGGCGTTGCCTCCGTCGGCGGTTATCACCAAGAAAATCATTCTTCCTGGCGGCATGACCGACGACGAGTTGGAGCAGCAGGTCGAGACCGAAGCCAACCAGTACATTCCCTTTCCCCTGGACGAAGTGAGTCTCGATTTTTGCGTCATTGGTCCGAGCGCGACTTCCGCAGGCGATGTCGAAGTGTTGATTGCCGCCTCCCGAAGAGAAAAGGTACAGGACGTACAAGGGCTCGCTGAAGCTGCTGGGTTAACGCCGGTGGTTGTAGATGTGGAGTCCTACGCGTCCCGACTAGCCACCAATCGCTTGATTGAAAATCTGCCGAACCAAGGCAAGGGTCTGATCGTTGCACTATTTGAGGTGGGCTCACTGACAACAAGCATGCAGGTGATGCGGGATGAAGAGGTTCTTTACGATCGCGACCAGGCTTTTGGCGGTGCGCAACTGACACAGCAAATCGTGCGACAGTATGGTTTTTCTGCAGAGGAAGCGGAGTCCAAAAAGCGCAGTGGCGAACTGCCTGAAGACTATGAATCGGTGGTGCTTAAACCGTTTATCGACACCATGGTTCAAGAATTGGGCCGGGCGCTTCAGTTCTTCTTCACTAGCACGCCGCACAACAAAGTGGATTACATCATGTTGGCGGGCGGGTCGGCGGCTTTGCCGGGTCTCACTGCTGCAGTCACCCAGCACACTTCGTTTCCTTGCAGTTTGCTCAATCCGTTTGATGGCATGGAGATTGGGGATGGCGTGCGCTTGAAAAAGATGACGCGTGAGGCGCCTTCTTACCTCACATCCTGCGGTTTGGCCTTGCGGAGGTTTACCCAGTGATTTTGATTAACCTGCTTCCGCAC
>CANFNO010000073.1 GCA_947447845.1 Burkholderiales bacterium
CCTGCGTTATTGGTGTCACACTGAACGATGTGGGCAGTCTTTGGACTTGCCGTGATTCCGTTCACCACGAATTGGAAATCGCCACCGCAGGTGGGGGTTGCAGCACCCGAGGCAGCTGCGCTCGGCGTATAGGAGAAAGTACCGTTTGCTTGCAACGCAAGGGTTGCACCACTGATGTCGCCGGTCAATGATGTACTTAAACCCAGAGCAACACCATTCGCACCCACACTTCCACCGAGCAGACCCTTCGAAAAGTCATTAATCAGCAGCGGAACACCGACTGAGCAGTAATAGGTCTTGTCGCTGACACTCAGAACCGTATTGGCGTTGGCGCCACTCGCTGCAGTGGCTGCGGCACCAGCGCCCAACTTGATATAAGCCTGCATACCACCATCGCGCTGGTTGGCGGTGGAAAGGCTTAGCTGACGGTCAAAAATAGCGTAGGTGGCATCGGAGTAGCACGGCAAAGCGGTGCAGGTGGTGGTAGTGCTGGCGAGTTGAGCGGGCTTGATAAGCACGTCATAGGTCTTGCCAGCGGCCAGAAACACCGAGTTCTGCACGCGGGCCAGACCCGGCAATTTGTTGCCGTCTTCTGCCAGCAGCGTCATGGGGGCACCCACCACGTTGGGCACGTGCATGCGCAAACCGGCATTCACCATGCGCAACAGGATGTTGCCCTGTGCCGCACCGTTGCCAACGCTCAGGGTCGATGCGCCCGAATTGGTGCGGTCAAACGCTACACCATTGATCAGGTAATACAGCGGGCTGTAGTTGACTGCAGGCGGGTAGCAAGTGTGCACCAACGCATCGCCACACTCTCCTGGGAGCCCACTCCAAACCTTGGTGTCATCGAAGCCCGTGGTGCGCACGGCGAGATCTACCGCGGCGTTTTGCACCGGGTCGATTTCACTCATCAACAGGGGAACGTCTTTGTCGTAGGTCGAGCCATAGGCGGTCAACGCACCGGCCGTCGTCGCCGGCTCGGTGACCACCAGCACGCCATACAGACCCATGGCACCCTGGATTGATGGTTGCGTGCCCGACTCGATCAAGTAGGTACCGGCGCGCAAGTTATTCCACACCAGGGCGACCGTAGAGCCGGCGGGAACCTCGCTACCGAATGAACGGACCCGGTCAGCCTGCGCAGGCGGCGTAAACACGGCATCTCCCGCATTGGCATCAGTTCCACCCAACGTACCGGGCCAGGTGGTGCCTTGCAGTGCGTGTGCGGGGCTGGGCATCCGAGTCGGTGCCGCACCCAGACCACCACCCAACTGCCCCACGATCACCAGAGAAGTTGGAACCGAATTGGTACCAAAAGTCAGGTTGTTGGTCAGATTGATAGTCAGCGTGGCGCCTTTCTGCACGGTAATAACCGGGGGCTGCCAACTAGTGCCTGTCTGTGCGCTGCCGTTGGCGCTCGTGCAAGTGGCATCGGCCGAGTTCACGGGCGCGGTCAACACGTCACCGCAGGTGTAGCCCCACATCGGTACCGTCTGCCCGTCAGGCAGTGTGGTCGAGGTCGGCGCGGCAACCAACGTAACGCTGCTTGCCATCGCCGCGCCACCGGCGAGAAGAAGGCTGCAGGCAAGGATACCGGCCTTGCCCAGGGCGGCATTAATCCATCTTGAGGTCATAGTATTCCCCTTCCCGTTAGTTCGATTCGTTGATGCTGAAGGTCCACGGGTCCACCAGCATGAGCATCATCATTCCGCCTGGGAAGATGTTGTTGGTCGTGATCTCGCGTTCGTTATGTGAGTGCCACATGAAGCCAAAACCGGCCTCTTCTGTCGGGCTGTTGGCCACGGTACCGGAGGGCGATATTGGCGTGCTGCCAACTGCGCGACTGGTAGCGTCGGGACCCAGATAAGGGCTACCGCCATACCAGGCACCGTTCACCACAATGTTGGCATCCGGCAATGTCACGGGGCCGTTGCTGCCGACATTGCCAAAAGGCTTGGACTCAAGCGGCTTAGCGTGATCCCCGCACCACTCGTAATAGTTAGGCGCTGCAGCATTCGAGGTGTAATAGCCGTTGGCATCTGCTGTACAAGCCGGGTCCGAAGTGAGGTGCCCGTAAACGTCCCAGTTCAGACCCTTTGCGGTCCATTGGAAAATCGCATCAAGCGTCATGCCTGGTGTGGTTGTGGTGGTGAACAACAGCGGTCCAGCCAGCTTGTTGGAGCCAGGTGTCTGGCTCAACAACAGGTTGCCATCCCTTGCCAACAGGCGCAAATGGTTGCCGTGTTCGTGAAACGGGTGTTGCATACGGCCCTGGCCGATGACCCGCACCAAAGTGAGTTCACCCGGATGCATGTGCGGGTTGCCGTTGTAGGGCTGGTTTGGATATTGGGGCGCGTAGTTCGGGTCCATGTCATCCGGCATGGAGCGACCATTGATCAGGAAATACGCTGAACGGTAAGGTTCTGTCTCCACCAGCATGCATCCGGTTGGGATGGCGCACGGCACTGCGGCCTGGGACTGGGCCTGGGTGTGAATGCGTGGGTCCATTTCTGCAAACTGGAACAAGTACTCACGGTCATAGCACGTGGCCGGATTGTTGTAGGCGGCGGACGAAAGGCGGAAGTCCGGGTCATCCGAGGCCCGCGCTGGTTTGCTACCAAGCGCAACACAGGTGTCCGGTAGATTGGTTCCTTTGGTGTAGCCAGCCGGCACCGCGCCATTCAGCGCAGGCAGCACAACAATCGCGCCATACAGGCCCATCTCGACCTGCAGATCGCCTTGAGTTCCGCTGTAGTAGGAATGGGTGCCAGGCGTGCTCGCGGTGAAGGTGTAGGTAACCGTATTGCAGCCTGTGCCGCACGAAGCATTGGGTGCCTCCTGGGTCAGAATCCCGGGCGTTCCACCCGTGCTGGCGACGGTGAAACCGGGAAACAGGATTGAGGTGCTGCCGACAGCGGCAGGCAGGTTATTGGTGAGCGTGACCGTCACCACATCCCCCTCATGCACGATCAGTGTGGGGCCGGGAAGTTGCATACCCGGGCAGTTGGCGCCCTGGGTCGTTCCTATCGTATTCGGCAGAAATCCTGGAACACTTTTGCATCCATAGCCCCAGGTATAGATGCTTGCGCCGTCCGGTTGGCTGGTATAGCCATCTGCAGCCGTCAGGTCAAAAGCGGCCGAGCCGTTGGAACCAGTTGTCCCTCCGGTAATGCCAGGCACGGCCGCGTGGGCCAAGGTACCTATTAAAGACGTGCTCGCCACCACCGCGCCAAGCAGCAGCCGTCCTATGAAATTTTTCATGTAATTCATGGCTGCTCTCCTAGTTAATTCTTACTTCGGTCATCATTCCGCCAAAGTTTTCGGCGTCATTCGACAAGTGGTCGAGTTGCGGGGTATAGATATAAAAGACTGAGCCTCTTGGATATTTGGTCTTATCCGAGGCATCCAGAATCACGTCAGCCGATTCGCCTCCGGCCAGAGTGAGTGAATTGGTGAAGTAGTCCATGTTGTTGCCATCCAAGTCGCGCAATAGACGTGCGTTGTAGCCAACCACATGCATCGGAATACCCAATGAGGCCAACGTGTGGTATTCGGTCACATTCAGGTCAGTTAAACGGATGAGTGCCTTGCCGCCAAAAGGAATCGTGATCAGGGACGACAGCGGCTGCGAGAAGTGCGCAGTACCATCGCTGGCCTGCGTGCTGAGTGGTGCGGGATTAATCGTGTCCGGGTAGCTGCGACCGTTCATCAGGAAAAACTTGTCCTTGTTATCAGCAAACGATTCCGGGTTGAAGGTCATACCTACAAAGTGGAAGTTGGGGTCGAAACCGTGCAACTGAATCGGGAACTCCACGTCATATTCGGTTGAACCATCACCGTCGTTGTATGCGTACTTTTTGCCGCTTGCAACCACGCTATTGTTGGCTGGCAGCGGAGTCTGGCCTGCGCAGAGAATGTCGTTGCAAGAGCTGCCATCCCCTGTCGTCGCAGACGCTGCGTTTGCGGCCTGAAGTGCCGTACGCAGATTTCCGGTAACCGAGTTCTGCCGAGGCCTCACATAGATCTGTCCGACCATACCCATCTGCAAGTGTTCTGGAGGCGAAATGTGGCAGTGCCACATATAGGTTCCTGCCTCGGGCGCCAGGTAGTAATAGGTAAAGCTGCCGCCCACATTGATGGCGACCGATGCATCCGGCACACCGTCATAAAAGGCCGAAGCATTGGCGTAGCCGTGGAAGTGAACGGTGTGCTGCTCGAACAAGTCGGGCCGCATGATCTGGCCCACGTTAGTCAGTGTGAGAAACAGTTCGTCGCCTTCATCGATGGCAATCAGCGGCGCAGGAATGTTGCCGTTCATGACGCCCACATCCATGATCAGCCTTGGATCGACGTGGCCGTTAAGCTGGCCATCTTCGGGGTCCGGAACCAGACCGATAGCGCCATTGAATGCATAGGCCTGGCCGTCAGGTGCGCCGATCTTTACTGCGTCCAAAACACCATCGGTTAGCGGGCCGTTGGCCGCATCCACATTGCTCTTATTGAACTCTGCAGCAGTCAAGGTGCCAGGCCGACCATTGACGATTTCAGAAAGACCCGACAACGGACCAAAGGCAAACAGATAGGTCTGCGTGCCGTCGCCCATGGTGGCGAAACCATCGCCACCCGAGACCTGCTGACATTTGATGTGCGGATTAGGCAAGGTGCTGTCCGCCTTCCCAACTTCACCGGCCAAATTTACCAACGGGTGTAAAGCCGTGCTCGAAGGGCACTGCACCCGAAAGCTCTGCGCCTGCGCGTCCCACGCAAACATCAGTAGGGCTAATGCAGGTAGCCAGCAAACACAGCGGGATAGTTTCGACATATCACGTCCTCCATCAAATATTCAGTTCACAACCAATCGGCGAATTCAACTCACAAGGCCTTGTCAATTCGAAGCGCTTACTACGGGCAATTCGGCCAGCAACTGCTCGGGGGTGGCAAAGCCTTCGATGCGCACCCATGGGGCGCCGGGCTTGGTCCGGATCAACGAGACGGGCACGTGGTCCATCTTGTTGCCGCGGTACACATTGAAGGCGGTCTGTGCGCGCTTGGACGCGGCCAGCGTGCCGGTGTAGTGCTGCCACTCCGGACCGGCCCCAAAGCCAGCTGCATAGTCACGCAGCCGGGCAGGCGTATCGAACTCCGGATCAATCGTGACGGACACCAGATGCACCGAATCACGGGCTGCGCCCAACAGGCTTTGCAATTGCGACAGCGTGTGGCTTGTCAGGGGACAAACCGTTGTGCAACTGGTGTAGATAAAACTGAGCACCACGGGCCTGCCGTCATCGATTTCCTTGCTGAAGTCCACCGGCTTGCCATCGTCGCGCACCAGCGCCACGCTGGGCACTTCATAGTTGGCGGTGCTGCGGGCAAAGGACGGCGCAGCGGCGTGGTGGTGGTGGACGTGGGTTTCTTCTGCGTCGGGCATGCTGGCTGTCGCAGCCTGTGCGTTGCCAGCTACAAATCCCAGCGCACAAAGCAAAAATGCAGTGATGCGCGCGCCCAACTCAATGGCCGGTGGCAACACCCGCACACTGCAAGTCCTAAGTCCGATGGCAAAACGCATTTTTCACATCCATAGTATTTTTCAAACTCCCGCATATGGCTTTTGCGGTGAGATTGATACTAGGTTTGTGCTGCCAAGCTGTCAGGTGGGATCAAGGTTAGGCGATGCGGTGTCGAACCTAAACTTGTTTCAGTAAAAGTAGGGTGCCACCTACTTTCTTAGGAGATGCTTAAAAAATGCGGCTTTTTTTGCAGTTCATTAGCATTTTTTTCATATCAGCATCCGCCAAAAAAAATGCGATCCAAAGACCGCATGTGCGTTGTCGGCGGACGGCGCTCGCGCCGCGCTGCCAACGAAATTACGCCGTGAGTTCTTTGGCCGAAATGACGTAGCGAAAACTATCCGGCGCGAGTTCATCAAAACGGCCCGCGGCGTTTTCGCCTTGCGGGTACATCAGGAAGGGCAGCGTGTGCGCACGTGAGTAGTGCGGCAGCACCAGATCATGCTCGGTGTTCCAGCCCACCCAGTTGCCTTCCCATCCACCGAACAAAGCCTGGTTCACAGGTGCGGCCACCGGGTTGGTTTTGTCCTTGATCCAGTCGGGCGTTTCCTGGCGCATCACCTTGAGCACATCGGCCGGATCCATCGCCACCCAGCCGTATTGCTGCAGGAACACTTCGGCGCGGCAATGTTGCGCGCCCTTCAAGCTCGCCGAGTTGCCACCCAACTCTTTGTAGCCAAAAGCCGAAGGCGCCAGGCGCAAGCCATAGACATCACGCGCGGGCACGCCGACTGCGCGGCACAGGCCGACAAACACGGCGTTCAGGTCCGCGCACTTGCCGCCCAGGTTGCCGCTCTCCAACATCGCCTTGATATCGCCCACGCCACAGCCACGGGTCTTGGGTTCGCGGTAGGCGTTGTCCACCACCCACTGGTAAATCGCACGGACCTTGTCCACATCAGAAGTGGCGCCTTGAATCGCCAGCTTGGCGGTATCCAGCACCACGCCATCAACGGGCAGCAACTCGGTGGCTGCCAAATTGGTCTTGAGCACAGCAGCGTCTTCGCGCGCGCTGCGGGTTTGCGTCCAGTCCACGGCGCGGTTGCGCGTCTGCACGGTGCTCTTGAGCGTCAACGTGGGGGCCGCCACATCGGCCGCAAACTCGGCATACAGCAGCTTGGTGCCTCGTGCGGTGTCGGCGCTGATCTGGGCCTTTGTGGCATTGCCAGTCCAGGTGTTATCGCCGCTCTGCTGGTAGTCGCTGTTGACGTCGGGCACGGGCAACCAGATGCGCGAGACGCCATTGGCCTCGGGCAGCGTGATGGTGGTGCTGATCTCGAAGCTTCTCCAGCCCTCGACCTTGGGCGCAAAGCTGCGCTCGGCGGCAAAAGCCTGCTTGAAAAACAGGGGCGTGGCCATTGCGGCGCAGCCGGCTTGCAAAAGGTGTCGGCGGGATAGTGTCATAAAGGTTATCGGTTGAAAGAATTAAGGAATGCCTGGCATCAGAGCCACGCGTGCCGGATTTACAAAAAGGCTTGCAGCCTTTTTTGGATGGCGCTATGGCTCCAGTCCACCTCGCCCTCGATTCGGAGAACGGTTCGGCCAGAGGCGTTTATAACAAATGTAGTCGGGAAAATCGTAACGCCCCAGGCGCGTGCGGCATCGCCATAGCTGTCGCGCACAAAGGCCAGCTTCAAAGCATTGGCATCGCGAAAGCGCAGGACCGAGTCGCGCGCCTCCTTGAAGTTGACGGCAACCACCTTGAGCCTCTGCGCCTTGAAGTGATGCTCCAGTGCCTCGAAAGATTTCATCTCTGCGCGGCAGGGCTCGCACCAGGTAGCCCAGAAGTTGACCAGCACCGGTGCGCCCTGCTCTTCTGCCAGATCCCAGGCTTTGCCCTCCAGATCGGGCAGGCGCAACGCGGGCGTGGGCAAGGATTGCGGCCAGGGCGACCAGCGCGCGCCCTCTGCGGCATACGCGTCCGGTTTGGCACCCAACAGCACCGCGGCCGCCAGCAGCGAGGCCTGCCGACGGTTCAGCAGCGCAGGGTTCACGGCGCCTGCAGTTGGCTGCGGGTCGTCGGCTGCCTGAGATACAGCCACAGCAGGCCCAAGGACATCACCACGACAGGCAGCAACGAGCCGATATTCAGCCAGTTCCAACCCTGGGTGGTGACCAGCGCACCCGACGCAAACGAGGTGACAGCCATCGTCGCAAAAACACAGAAATTGATCGTGGCCTGGGCCCGGTCTTTCTCTTCGGGCAGGTAGCCCTGCATCGACAACGTGGTGCTGCCGGTAAACAGAAAGTTCCAGCCCACGCCCAGCGTGAACAGTGCGATCAGAAATTGCGTGGGCTCCTGCCCGGTAAGCGCCACGGCGATGCACACCAGATTGAGCAAAGCACCCACGCCCATCACCGGCAAAGCACCAAAACGCTTGATCAGGCTACCGGTAAAAAAGCCCGGCGCGAACATGCCAATCACATGCCACTCCAGTACCCAGGCGGTGCTGGCAAAAGGCAGGCCGCAGGTTTGCATGGCCAGCGGCGTGGCCGCCATCAGCAAGTTCATCACGCCATAGCTCAGCGACGCGGTGAGCAGTGCAACAAAGAACACCGGTTGGCGCAAAAGCTCGGCCACAGAGCGCCCCTTGGGTGCTGCAGCGTTATGCGGTGGCAACGGCGCAAAGCGGATCAGCGACACCGTGACAAACGACAAAATGGCCACCAGAGCCAGCGCCACATAGGCACCGGCAAAATCCACCGCCAGCAAACTCTTGGTGCGCATTGCCAGATTGGGGCCAATCACCGCGCCCATCAGCCCGCCTGCCAACACAAGCGAGACCGCCTTCTCGCGGTAATCAGGCTTGCAAAGTTCCACTGCCGCAAAACGGTAGAGCTGGGCATTGGCGCTGTAGTAACCCGCCACCACAGTGGCCGTCACCAGTAGCCAAAAAGATTTGTCGAGCACCGCCCAGGCACCCATGCCGACCGACAGCAGTGCCACCAGCAAACCCAATTGAAACGAGACTTTGCGCCCGTAACGCGCCTGTGTGCGCGCCACCAGGCCCGTGCTTAAAGCGCCGCCCACCACATAGCCCACCACCGGCAGCGTGGCCATCCAGGCAAGCGGCGCCAGGCTCAACCCGACAAGGCCGTTGATGGCAATGAAGGTGACGTTGTTGGTGAGGAAAAGGCCTTGGGCCAGGGCGAGCAGCCAGAGATTGCGGTTCATGCGTTCTTATAACCGAGCGGCTATGCCTTGGGCGCGGGAAAGGGAATGAACTCGGTCTCGCCCGCAATGCCGGGGAACCGCTGTGCGATCCAGTCTTCGCGCGCCTGCGCAATGCGGTCTTTGCTGCTGGAGACAAAGTTCCAGACGATGAAGCGGTGGCCCAGCGGCTCACCCCCCACCAGCACGACGCGGGCCTTGCTTTGCGCCTGAAGACGCGGCTCGCTGCCCGTTGGCAACACCAGCATCTGGTGCTGCGGCAACTCGGTGCCATCCAAGGTGCAGCCCGCATCCAGCGCGTAGAGCGCGCGCTCGGAATAGTCGGCAGGGATAGTCAATTCACCACCCGCCTGCATTTGCATATCCAGATACACCGTGGGCGAGCGCGCCGGCACAGGCGAGGTCACACCAAAGGCAGTGCCCGCCATCACCGTCAC
>CANFNO010000074.1 GCA_947447845.1 Burkholderiales bacterium
GAGTTGTCATCTGCACCATGGAAGAAACCCCGCAGCAGGTTGTAGCGTGCATCACGCTGGTCCTGCACTATGCGTATCACGCGGCGCATTGGTACCCCCACAAGTGCCAGCGCATGGCTGGCAAGCATGAGTGAACCTTCGATCGCCTCCGGCACAACCTCGGTAGCTCCGGCAGCGCGTAGTTTTTCCAGGTTGTGGTCATCCTGAGTGCGCACAATTACGGGCACTTGTGGTGCATGCTCCTGCGTGTTGGCAAGTACCTTAAAGGCGGCGGGCTCGTCCAGGTAGGTCACGACTACCGCGCTTGCGCGCGCCAAACCGGCTGCTGTCAATGCCTGAAGTCGCGCGGAATCGCCAAAGGCCACGTTATGGCCGGCGGCGGCTGCCTGACGTACCCGGTCGGGATCCAGGTCCAACGCCATGTAGGGAATATTCTGGCTCTCCAGCATGCGGGCAAGATTCTGGCCGCATCGGCCAAAGCCGCAGATCAAGACATGGTGGTTCACGCCGATGGACTTGCGCGCAATCGTCGTCAATTGAAGCGACTGTTGCAGCCACTCGGTAGAGACCAGACGCATCACGATATGGTTGCTGTACATCACGACAAAGGGCGTAACCACCATGGACAGCACCATTGCAGCCAGAATCGGATTGAGAAGCGCCGGTGGCACCAGGGCACTTTCACTGGCCAATGCCAGCAGAACAAAGCCAAACTCGCCGGCCTGTCCCAAATAAAGCCCCGTACGAAGCGCCACCCCGCTAGTCGCTCCCAGACTGCGCGCGAGTGCCGTGATTAGCGCTACCTTGAGCAGCGGCGGGATCAGCACCAATATCAACACCAGCCCCCAGTTCTGCAAGACCAGTCGCCAGTCGAGCAACATACCGATGCTAATGAAAAACAGGCCCAACAGCACATCATGGTAGGGGCGGATATCGGTTTCCACCTGGTGCTTGAATTCGGTCTCGGAAATCAGCATCCCTGCAATGAAGGCACCCAGCGCCAGACTCAAGCCTGCCTCCTGCGTCAACCAAGCCAAGCCCAAGGTGATGAACAGCAAGTTAAGCACAAACAGTTCTTCACTTTTGCGCTGCGCAACCAGTGTTAACCAGCGGCGCATGACATGCTGGCCGCCCACCAGCAGTACACCTACCAACACGGTAGCTTTCAAGGCCGCCATGCCGAGTGCAGCTGCCAGGTTTTGCGCTGATGCGCCTAGCGCTGGCACCAGCACCAGCAGCGGCACTAGCGCCAAGTCCTGAAATAGCAATACGCCCATGATGCGTTTGCCGTACTCGGACTCCAACTCCAGGCGTTCAACCATGAGCTTGACCACAATCGCCGTGCTGCTCATAGCCAGCGCACCCGACAGCGTAAGCGCTGCTTTCCAGTCCATATCCCACAGGTCAGGCAACCAGTCGTTCAACAGCAACATAAAGGCTGTGCCCAGCAGCATGGTCAATGCGACCTGCAGGGTACCCAGGCCCAGCACGTGCTGGCGCATGGTGCGCAGCTTGGGCAAATTGAACTCCAGACCGATGACAAACATCAGAAACACCACGCCAAATTCGCCCAGATGCTGTACCGCCTCCACATTTTTGGACAAGGCCAGCGCATTGGGACCAATTACCACGCCCACACACAGATAGCCGAGCATGGGTGGCAGTTTCAGCAGCCGACAAATCACCACGCCGAGCACCGCAGCCAGCAAATACAAAAGCGTTATTTCCAATCCGGACATGTTTTGATACTAGCAAGCGCATGGGAAGGTTGAGGGCCTCTATAAAATGACCACATGACAGTCACCGCACAACCGACCTCTGCATTCGCTCAGCGCGCCATTGACCTGGCGCATGAAACCCTGGAGATTGAGGCCGCCGCAATCAGTGGGCTCATAAGCCGGGTTGGCGAGCCCTTTGCAAAAGCGGTCGAGATGGTGCTTGCCACCAAGGGCCGGGTCGTGGTGATGGGCATGGGTAAGAGTGGTCACATTGGACGAAAAATGGCCGCCACATTGGCTTCCACGGGCACCCCGGCGATGTTTGTGCATCCGGCCGAGGCCAGCCACGGCGACCTGGGCATGATTACCGCGCAGGACTTGGTGCTGGCAATTTCCAATAGCGGCGAATCGCAGGAAATGGCCGTTCTCCTACCGGTACTCAAGCGCTTGGGCGCCCCCTTGATAGCCATGACTGGCAATTCGCAAAGCACCATGGCTCAACACGCTGACTTGTGGCTTGACAGTGCCGTCGACAAGGAAGCCTGCCCATTGAACCTGGCGCCCACCGCCAGCACCATCGCGCAGATGGCATTGGGCGACGCCCTGGCGGTCGCCTTGCTGGACGCGCGAGGTTTCAGAGCCGAAGATTTTGCCCGCTCCCACCCTGGCGGTGCCTTGGGTCGCAAGTTGCTCACACATGTGAGCGACGTGATGCGAAGTGGCGACGCCGTACCGCGTGTTGCACCCGACGCGACTTTTAGCGAACTGATGCGTGAAATGAGCGCCAAGGGTATAGGTGCCGCCGCCATCGTAGGTGGCGAAGGCCAAGTTATGGGCATTTTTACCGATGGTGATTTGCGTCGCTTGATCGAACTCGGTACAGATCTGCGCGCCAACACCGCCTTGAATGTGATGCGGCCCCAACCCAAAACTATTGGTTTGAATGCACTGGCGGTAGAGGCTGCGGATTTGATGGAAAGTCACCGCATTACCAGTGTGTTGGTGCTGGACGCTCAGGGCCATTTGTGTGGCGCAGTGACCAGCAACGACCTGATGCGAGCCAAGGTAATCTGATGCAGCCCGTCATCCAGTTTGACCCGCAGTTGTTGCTCAAAGCGCAGGGCATAAAGGTCGTCTTTTTTGATGTCGATGGCGTACTTACCGATGGCGGCCTGCTGTTTTCTGAACACGGCGAGACACACAAGCGCTTCAACACGCTGGACGGGCATGGCCTTAAGCTGCTGCAAAAGGCAGGTATCACCCCGGCCGTGATTACGGGTCGCGACTCCAAGCCACTACGCAAAAGGCTGGAGGCGTTGGGCATCACGCATGCCCACTACGGCACCGAAGATAAGCGCCCCGCTGCCGAGCAGACACTCAATACGCTGGGTTTGGAATGGGTCCAGGCTGCAGCCATGGGCGACGATTGGCCTGATTTGCCGATGATGCGGCGCGCGGCTTTCGCCTGTGCCCCTGCCAATGCACATGTGGAAGTACTGGCCGCAGCACACCACATCACCACCCGGCAAGGTGGCTTTGGCGCCGTGCGCGAACTGTGCGATTTATTGCTGGTGGCCAATGGGCGCTACGTCGAAATGCTTGACGAGTACAACCGCTAATGTGGACAGCGCAATCGATTGCCCGAGAAGCCTGGGATCGTTTTCTTTTGTACCTTCCGCTGGTCTTCATGGCGGTGCTGGCGTTGGGAAGCTATTGGATGGTGCGCAGTGCGCCACCGATCGCCGAGCCTGTCGTGCCACAGGTGCAGCGCCATGAACCCGACTATTTCATGAATGGGTTTGCCGTAAAGACTTTTGATGCCAGCGGACGCATGCGCAGCGAGGTCCTTGGTGACAAAGTACGCCATTACCCGGACACCCAGTGGTTGGAAATTGACAGCATTCGTATTCGTTCCTTTGATGCCAAGGGAACGCTCACAACGGCTACAGCAGATCGAGGTTTGACCAATGAAGATGGCTCTGAAGTTCAACTTCTGGGCCATGCCTTGGTGGTGCGGGAAGCCGGTGCAGAGGCAAACAATAAGTCCACCCCACGCATGCAATATCGCAGCGAGTTTCTGCATGCCTTCATGAACACCGAGCGCATCAAGTCGCACAAACCAGTGGAGTTGCTGCGTGGTAAAGACAGCTTCAGTGCGGACAACATGGACTTTGACAATGCGGCCCAGGTTTTGCAGTTGGATGGCCGTGTTCGCGGAACCCTGGTGCCCACGCCCGAGCGCTGAGCAAACCTTTCACAACGTCCATTTCTCTGAAAAGCCATGACGCAACTAGTCTTTATTACCGGAGCGTCCAGTGGCATCGGTCAGGCGCTCGCGCTTCGCTTTTACCGGGCCGGCTTTAGTTTGGCGTTGGTAGCCCGACGCGTCGAATTGATGCAGGATTGGGTCCTCTCGCAAGGTTTAGAACCTGCGCGCGTGCGAATCTACAAAGCGAATGTGGCAGATGTGGCCAGTATCGTGGCCGCTGGCGAGCAATGCATGGTCCATCAAGGTCTGCCGGATGTGGTGATTGCAAATGCTGGCATCAGCATCGGAATGGACACTGGCGTGCGCTCCGATCTGGATGTGATGGCGAACATTTTTGCGACCAACAACATTGGCTTGGCCGCTACCTTCCATCCGTTTATAGAAAAATTTTGTGCGCGAGGTTTTGGCACACTTGTGGGTATTGGCAGTGTGGCGGGGATACGGGGAATTCCAGGCCATGGCGCTTATTGCGCCAGCAAGGCGGCCGTAATTGCCTATTGCGAGAGCCTTCGTGGCGAGTTGCGCTCTAGTGGCGTTGCCGTAGTAACCATTTGTCCTGGCTATGTAGACACACCATTGACGCTTCAGAATCGTTACTCCATGCCGTTTCTGATGCAGGCGGATGCATTTGCGCAGCAGGCCTTCAACGCCGTCGAAGCGAGTGTCAGCTACCGCGTAATCCCCTGGCAAATGGGAGCGGTCGCCAAGTTGCTGCGCATATTGCCCAACTGGCTGTTTGACAGGGCTTTGTCGGGCCGACCACGCAAGCGCCGGGCCGACAAAGCCTGATCGTCTTATTGCATTACGTGATCAGACCAATATTTGGCGATTTCTGAAATCGGCTTATCGATTTGGTTGGTTTGAGCTAAGCAAGATTGCCGCTTAGAGGCCGCCAAAAGCAAAAAGGACCCGAAGGTCCTTTTTGAAATATTCAGATCTGCTTAGTAGCTAGAACCGCGACCGCCGCCGTAACCGCCGCCACCGCCGCCGGAGCGTCCACCGCCACCGCCGCCGTAACCGCCGCCACCGCCGCCACCGGAGCGTCCACCGCCGCCGCCGCCGTAACCGCCGCCACCGCCGCCAGCACCACCACCGAAGCCGCCGCCACCGGAGCGGGGAGGACGGGGTTCCATGGGACGGGCCTCGTTCACAACCAGACCACGACCACCGTACTGCTGGCCATTGACGCCACTGATAGCGGCTTGCGCTTCAGCATCACTGCCCATTTCCACAAAGCCGAAGCCCTTAGAACGGCCAGTGTCACGTTCCATCATGACTTTTGCACTAGTGACTGTACCGTGTGGAGCAAATGCTTGCTGCAGGTCTTCATCACGGAAAGAATATGGCAGGTTGCCAACGTAAAGTTTGTTGCCCATTAAGGACTCCTCAAAATAACTCAAAACGCGATGGAGTCCAAAACCGCAATCAACAAACCATTGAAGACTTAAAGCAGACGCGAAACTGACTAAACACCGCAAACTTCCCTGCCAGATTTCTGACAAGGCAATTTGATTATGCGCTAATTTTTTAAAAAGTGCCTAATATTTTTTTATTGCACTTCTATCTAAATGTGCAAGCTAGTCCGGCGCAGTGTAATTGCGCCACTGTTTCAGGCTGTTTTTCATGTTCAGCACCTGCCGTTCAAAGCGGGGGCACGCCTTGCAAACCAGCAAATGCAGACGTAACGCTATGCGGTCGGAAAAGGGCAGGGCGCGATCTTCCCGGGCCACTATCAGAGATGCGGATTCCTTGCAGGTTCTTTTAAGAGGGATCACGTTTTTATCATCTTTCCATACCAATTCAACTCCAGGCATTCACGCAAACGTAAACGGGCACGATGTAGCTGCACATACAAATTGGTCGATGTCAGTCCCAATTCCTTACAAATTTCTTCGCTGCTGAGCTCTAGCCACTCGCGCATCAAGAACAAGCGTGCCTGTACTGGAGGAAGTTGACTGGTACAGACTTCTAGCACTTCAAAGAATTGTCTGCTACATGCTTGCTGTTCCGGGTTGCCCCAGTCTGCGGGTGGCTCTACAAAATGGCCATCGGCCTTGAAACCGATGTAATCCAATGGATCCTCATTGCTGTCTTCTGTGGGGTCCAACTGGCAAACTTCTCTACCATGCTGACGCAATGCATCAATGACTTTATGTTTGAGAATGCCGACTAACCATGTTTTCAGCTGCGAACGGTTATCAAAGGCGTGAGGTTTGGCCAACGCGGCCAGTATCACTTCGGATACAGCGTCCTCTGCCCAAGTCTCGTTGCGCAATTGCAGGCGGGCAAATTTCAGCAGGTATCCGCGTTGATCAGCAACTTGTTGTTCAAAGGTCGTCATAGGGTGTGCAACTGCAGCGTTTTTCTTGTTGTGGTACCCGTTTATACCGCGTGAAAAATCCCATACGTCGAGGAAATTTAAGCCGGACCTGTAAGAATAGATGCGCATGGCTGACTAAGATTTAGCCAGTGCGATGAATCCTGTAAATTCTTCGGATCTGGCAATTGCACATTTTCAACTGAAACTAACCTAGGACTTCACTATGAAACAAGCCAACTTGATCGCCACAACCGCTACCGCCGTCATGCTGATGGCATTGGCATCGGTACCCGCTGCAGCTGCGGACAAAGAAAAATGCTTTGGAATTGCCAAGGCAGGTCAGAATGATTGCGCCAGTACGACAGGCGTCCATTCTTGCGCCGGGCAGTCGAAGGTAGATATGGACAAGTCGGAATGGAAATATGTCGCTGCAGGAACTTGCAAGGACCTGAAAGGTCTGACCGCGGATGAGGCAAAAAAGCTTAAGAGCTAAGTCAAGGTTGTAGCCTCCATCATGGTGCCAGACCTATTGCCGCCGGAGGAAAGTTCGCGCGGAAGGTCTATGGAAGTCGGCATTGGCTGGCGCCACCCTCATTACGCAGAGCTTTTGGAAGAACGGCCGACGCTGGATTTTTTGGAAGTTCATTCCGAAAATTTCTTCGTGCAGGGTGGTGCCATGTTGGCGGTTTTAGAGCAAGGACGTAGTCGTTATCCCATTAGCCTTCACGGCGTGGGGTTGTCTCTGGGATCTGTCGCCGGACTTGATAGCTGGCACCTTGATCAACTTGCGAATCTTGTGCAGCGCATAGATCCCGTTCGCGTTAGCGATCATGGCAGTTTTGCCCGTGGAATCATCAAAAGCGGCTTGGTTCATGCAGCCGATTTGCTTCCGATTCCCTTCACCGTGGAGGCACTGGAAGTCCTGTGCGCTAACGTGCAGCGCGTTCAGGAGCGCCTGAAACGACGATTCATGGTTGAAAACCTGTCCGCCTATTTGCAATGGCAGTGTTCACCCGAGAAAACCCTGGCGGAACCCGATTTTTTGAACACCCTGGCGAATCGTACCGGGTGCGCGCTGCTGGTGGATGTGAACAATATTTACGTGAACGCATTAAATGCCCAACTGGGCGGGCACTGTGCCGATCCAATGGTTGATTGCAAAGATTGGCTAGACCAGATTCGCCCCGAAAGCGTGGGTGAGTTGCATCTTGCTGGTCATTGCAGGGTGAACGATGAGCATGGAGAAATTGTGATTGATGACCACGGTAGCCGTGTTTGTCCGCAGGTATGGGAGTTGTATCGGTATGCCATCAATCGGTTTGGAGCTGTGCCAACCTTGGTCGAGTGGGACACCGACCTTCCACCCCTGGAAACCTTAATTGACGAGGCCGCACGAGCGCGCGCTATCGCCGAGCAAGTGCTGATGGTACGCTAATGATTTCGGCGGCTGGGACGGAGGTTTTTCGATGAACACGCTTGCCAACCAACAGCAAGCGTTGCTGGCTGCGTTGCTTGAATGGCCAGCGCAGCCTGCCATTCAGCATTTGAGCGGCTTCGTCCAGGGCGTTGGTGTTCCAGCCGAGCGTGGACTTAAGGTTTACCAGGCCAACGGCCACATGTTGGCAGAACGCGCTTTGCGCGCTGTGTATCCGGTGATTGAGCAAATGCTGGGTGAAGAAAGCTTTGCAGAATTGGCGCGTGCCTTCTGGCACGCTTCCCCGCCCGTGCAGGGTGACATCGCTGTGTGGGGCGGGCAACTTGCCGACTTCATCGGCCAGAGCGCTCAGTTACGCAATGAAGGCTATTTGCCGGATGTGGCCAAGGTTGAGTGGGCCTTGCATATTTGTGCCTTCGCGGCTGACCGTGACGCCGATCTCGCTACGCTTTCGCTTTTGACGACCGAAGACTCTCAAACGGTAGGGTTGGCGCTGGCGCCGGGCCTAGTCACCATTTCAAGTGTCTGGCCGCTTGCAACTTTGATGCTGGCACATTTGGAGCAAAACCCTTCGTTTGAAGAAGCTGGTCGACAGTTGCGCAATCCGGAGCCGCAGGGCGTGGTGGTATGGCGCACCGGTTTTCAGCCGCGATTGCGGCTAGCAATGCCCGGCGAGCTTACTTTGCTGGGTGAGCTACGCTCTGGCATCGCTTTGGAATGCGCGCTGGAAGCTGCTGTCGGACTTGATTTTTCGCAATGGCTGCCGATGGCGGTACAGACCAGCTTGGTGCTCGGTGCTATTCACCTTCAGCGGCCAAGCGGCCCATGAGACTTACCAGTTGGCTTCGCGTTCCGGCGTGGCGCTGATCTTGTGAATCGATAGATCAGCGCCGTCATATTCTTCCTCTTGGCTTAGGCGCAATCCCACGCTGGCCTTGAGTAACCCGTAGACCACGAAGCCGCTGACCAGTGCCCATAGCACGCCCATGCCAGTGCCCACTAGCTGTGCGCCCATGCTTACGCCGCCCAATCCACCGAAGGTTTTGCTGCCAAAGATGCCAGCCGCAATGCCACCCCAGGTACCACAAAGTCCATGCAAAGGCCATACGCCCAGCACATCGTCAATCTTCCACTTGTTCTGCGTAAGCGTAAACATCAGTACAAAAATGGCGCCGGCCATGCAACCCACCACCAAAGCCCCCAGAGGGTGCATTAGGTCGGAGCCGGCGCATACCGCTACCAGGCCGGCCAACGGGCCGTTGTGCAGAAAGCCGGGATCGTTCTTGCCCAACACCAGAGCCACCAACGTGCCGCCCACCATGGCCATGAGTGAGTTCACTGCCACCAGGCCAGAAATCTTGTCCAGCGTTTGTGCGCTCATGACATTGAAGCCAAACCAGCC
>CANFNO010000075.1 GCA_947447845.1 Burkholderiales bacterium
TCGGCATCTATACCCGGATAAGCACCGGGCGTGTCGACAAAGGTGAACACTGGCAGCTTGAATTTTTCGGCCAGTTTCATCAGGCGCAGCGCCTTTCGGTAGCCCTCAGGCTTGCACATGCCAAAGTTTCGCAGTCCACGCTCTTTGGTGTCACGGCCCTTTTGCTGGCCGATCACCATGCAGGGGGTACCGTTAAAGCGCGCTAAACCACCCACGATGCTCAGGTCGTCAGCAAAGTGACGGTCGCCATGCAATTCAACAAAGTGCGTGAAAATTTCGGACACATAGTCCAGGGTATAGGGACGCTCGGCATGGCGGGCGATCTTGGTGATCTGCCAGGGCGTCAGGTCGCTATAGATGTCCTTGGTGAGCTGCTGGCTCTTTTTTGCCAACTGCTCGATCTCACTTGAGATATCCACAGCAGATTCCGTTTGCACATAGCGCAACTCTTCGATCTTGGTTTCGAGCTCGGCTATGGGCTGCTCAAAATCCAGAAATGTCTTTTTGGCCAACGCGCTTCTCCTATAAAGAATCCGTGCCTCCTACGGGAGACCGTTCTATTGCAATTCAATACTCGACTGGCACCGGGTCCAACGAGCGCCAAATATACCAAGTCGCCACGCTGCAGTACGGAGCCCAGGCTACCGCCACTTCGCGGGCGTCGCTACGACTGACCACGTCTCCAGAAAAATAGCTCTGGCTGATGCCACTGATCAGACCCGGATCGTCCAATGGCAAAACGTTGGGGCGCATCATGTGAAAAATCAGAAACATCTGGGCGGTCCAGCGGCCAATGCCGCGAATCGCAACCAATTCTTCAATGATGGCATCGTCCGGCATGCTGGCCCAATCCTTGACGTGCAACGCACCGTTGTCAAAGTTAAGCGCGAGGTCCACCAAATATTCGACTTTGCGGGCACTAAGACCCGCTGCCCGCATGTCGTCAACTTTCAGACGCAACACGTCGGAAGGTGTGATCTTGCGGGGCAATAGCGCAAAACGGTCCCACACTTTTTGCGCAGACGCGACTGAAATTTGCTGGCCCACGATGCTGCGCGCCAGAGTGACAAAGGCGTCACCCCGGGTTTGCAGGCAGGCGTCGCCAAACTTGGGAATCAATTTGCGCATCACCCGGTCTTTCTTGATCAGGTATTTGCATGCCTCCTCCCAATAGGCAGGCGTGACAGGCGTCGGCTCGGTCATGCTGGCCGCGACGATCATTGCGCAACTTCCCAGGTTGTTCCAGCCGGTGAGTCCTTGAGAACAATCCCTTTGTCAAGTAGTTCCTTGCGTACCGCATCGGCGCGTGCAAAATCTTTGCCGGCTTTGGCCGTCGCACGCTCAGCAATGAGTTCCGCGATACGCGTATCAGAAAGCACGGCTCCGGCTTGCAGGTAAGTCTCGGGCTCTTGCTGCAAGAGTCCCAGGCAGGCACCCAGGCCTTTGAGCACGCCAGCCAACGCTGCAGACTTGCTTCGGTTGATCTCAGATGCTAGGTCAAACAAAACGGCGATTGCTTCGGGCGTGCCGAAGTCTTCGTCCATGGCGGCGTGAAAGCGCTTGGCATACTCATCGGACCAGTCCACGGCTACTGTGGCCGCCTGCTCCGGCATCAAGGCTAGCGCGGTGTAGAGACGCTTGAGGCCGCTACGGGCATCGTCCAGGTGCGCATCGCTGTAATTCAGCCCGGTGCGGTAATGGGTGCGCAAAAGAAAGAAGCGCACGGTTTCGGGCTCATATTTGGCCAGGACCTCACGGATGGTGAAGAAGTTGCCCAGGCTCTTGGACATCTTCTCGTTGTCCACGCGGACAAAGCCGTTGTGCATCCAAAAACGGGCCAGCGGCTTGCCGGTAGCGCCTTCGCTCTGGGCGATTTCATTTTCATGGTGAGGAAACTGGAGGTCAGCGCCACCGCCGTGAATATCAAAGGTCTCACCCAACGTGGCGCAACTCATGGCCGAGCACTCGATGTGCCAGCCGGGTCGCCCCACGCCAAACGAATGCCCCAGGGCGGCTGCATCCCATTTGGCATCCGCCGGCTCGGTAGGCTTTGCAGCCTTCCAAAGCACGAAATCCAGCGGATCTTCCTTGCCATCCTGCACTGCAACGCGCTCGCCAGCGCGCAATTCATCCAGGGATTTGCCCGAGAGCTTGCCGTAACCGGGGAACTTGCGCACGGAGTAGTTCACATCGCCGGAACTGGCCACATAGGCCAGGCCCTTGGTCTGCAAATTGCCGATCAGGTCGAGCATCTGAGGCACGTATTCGGTGGCGCGCGGCTCAATCGTTGGACGCTCAATACCCAAAGCATCGATGTCCTGGTGCATGGCGAGCACCATCTCGTCGGTCAGGGCACGGATGGTGATGCCACGGTCCAGCGCGCGCTGGATGATTTTGTCGTCAATGTCCGTGATATTGCGCACGTAAGTCACGCGGTAGCCGCTGCTCTTGAGCCAGCGTTGCGCCACATCGAAGGCCATCATCATGCGCGCATGGCCGATGTGGCAGAGGTCATAAATCGTCATGCCGCAGACGTACATTCGAACATGACCGGGTTCTGAGGGAGCAAAAGGCTCCATGGCACGGCTCAGCGTGTTGTGAATTCGCAAACTCATAAAAATCAAAGGTAGCTATGCGGCGCCTTGAGCGCGGCATGCTGGGGTTCTTCTTGAATCATGTTGGATAGGGCCATAAGTACAAGAGCATTCACTTTGAAGTGCTCAGATACAATTCCTGCCAGTATAAAGCGCCACCTAAAAGGCCCGGACAAACGGTCCATCCAGCGCACACGCACACGCACAAGAGGTCGTATGAAACACACTCGTTCCCCGGTATTTTCGAAAATTCGCCTGCTTGCCCTGCTGGTTGGCATTGCTTGCTCTGCAGCTCATGCTGACGATTACAGCGATGTTAGTCAACTGGTGCGAGCCGGCAAATTGCCGGAGGCAATGACCCGTGCAGACCAGTACCTGGCCTCACAACCCAAAGATCCGCAAATGCGCTTTATCAAGGGTGTTATCCAGCGCGATAGTGGCAAGACGGCTGAGGCCATTGCCACATTCACCAAGCTGACCGAAGACTATCCGGAACTGCCCGAGCCTTACAACAATCTCGCCGTTCTGTATGCCGGTCAGAGCCAGTTTGACAAGGCCCGTGCGGCGCTCGAAATGGCCATCCGCACCAACCCCAGCTATGCCACTGCCCATGAGAATCTGGGAGATATCTATGCCAAGTTGGCAAGCCAGGCCTATAACAAGGCACTGCAGTTGGACACCAGCAACGCGGTCGTCCCCACCAAACTGGCGTTGATCCGGGAAATATTCGGCAATGGAAGCGCCAAGGTCTCTCACGCTGCGCCGACTACCCAGCAAAATGTCACGCCTGGCACACCCCCAGTCAAACCGCCGGTCGCTGCAGTCGCACCTGTGGTTCCGCCAGTTGCCGTTGCACCTGTTGCGGTTGCACCCAAGCCAGTAGCAACAACTCCCACACCGCCCGTCGTGATTGCGCCCGCTCCGCAACCAACACCTGCGGTTGCAACAAAACCCCCGGTTGAAAAAGCAACACCACCTGCAACCGACAGTGCATCCAATGTTCAAACCAAGGAAATAGAAGCAGCGGTCGACAACTGGGCCAGCGCCTGGTCAGCGCGTGATGTCAAATCCTACTTGGCAGCTTATGGCAAGGATTTCGTGCCGCCCGGCTCCATAGGTCGCAAGGCCTGGGAGGACGAGCGCACGCAACGCATCGTCAGCAAATCCAGCATTAGTGTCAAAGTGGATAAGTTGGTCGTGAGCGTGAACGCAAGCCGTGCAACGGCCAAGTTCCGCCAGGATTACAAGGCAGGAGGGCTAGCCGTTTCAAGCCATAAGACGCTGGAATTTTCCAAGGTCAACGATCATTGGCAAATTGTTAAAGAAACTGTGGTCAATTGACTTTTCTACCGGTGCTCTCATTCTTTTTGGCTCAAACGCCGCTCTGACTTCTATGGTGTATCGAATGAGTACGCCATGGGCGCTATTGCGGTTTTTTTCATTGATGCTTTTAACGCTGCATTTGCCGGGGTTCGCCCAAAAACACAAACCATTGGCCCCGGCGACATTGCATGGGGCTATGCAAAAAGCATCGGAAGACGGTTCGGCCGAAGCCAGTTTGTTGGAGGTCTACGCCTTAGCGGCCAAAGGCCAGAGTCGCTTGGCACTCGAAAAGGCGAGCAAGATCGTCCAGGAGCATCCCAATTTTCAGTTGGCGCAATTGGTATATGGTGATTTGCTGGCAGCACGCATTCGGCCAGTAAGCACTTTGGGGGATGTACCCACAGATATCGCGAAAGCCGGAGCGGAAACACTCGGTGAGTTGCGTGACGAGTCACAAAAGCGTGTCAGCGCATCCAAAGAGCGCCCCCGTGCCGGTCTGATACCGTCTCAGTTCCTGCAGATTTCGCAAAAGACCCGCTATGCGATTGCCGTCGACGCCTCACGGGCGCGGTTGTATTTGTTCGAAAACCGGCCCGGTGGCCTGACTCTGGTGTCCGACTACTACATTTCAGTCGGCAAGGCTGGCGTTGCCAAGAACGCGCAAGGTGATCAACGAACCCCTTTAGGGGTCTATTACGTCACCAGCAACCTGGATCCTAAATCCCTGAAGGACTTTTATGGATCGGGTGCACTGCCCATCAATTACCCCAACATGCTGGACGCCAAACGTGGAAAAACGGGCGGAGGGATTTGGCTGCACGGTACACCGCCCAACCAGTTTTCCAGGGCCCCGCTTGCCACCGACGGTTGTCTGGTGATGGCCAATCCTGATCTGCGCCACATCATTAAGACCATAGAGATCGGCAACACGCCCGTCGTCATTGCGCCGCAATTGCAGTGGGTAGACCCCAACAAGATCAAGCAGGAGAGCCAACCCTTTGAGGACACGTTGCAAGCTTGGGCCAATGCCAAGATCGAAGGAAATCTCGACCGCTTGCTATCTTTCTACGCGCCGGATTTCAATGCGTACGGAAAAACACGGGATCAGTGGGCGGTCAACCTGAAGACCGAGTTGTCCAAGGTGCAAGGGCATGGCATTGAAATCAAAGACAAGTCCTTTTTACGCTGGACCGATAGCGCCGACACCATGGTCGTCACCTTCGGCGAAGTGGTCATTGGCAAACGCACCGGGTGGACCAAGCGACAATACTGGAACCGCCAAGGCGGTCAGTGGAAGATTTTTTTTGAAGGAATACTCTAATGAATATGACACGCCTGAGTCGCCGCGTGGCGATTGGATTGACAACCGCTCTGCTGATGAGCACATCTTCTTTTGCTGAATCGGCACCGCAAGTGAAGTTTCAAACCAGCTTGGGAGATTTCACTGTCGAGGTCTATCCCGACAAGGCACCCAAGACGGTAGAAAACTTTCTTCAATACGTCAAAGACAAGTTCTACGACGGCACCATCTTCCACCGCGTGATTGGCAACTTCATGGTGCAGGGCGGCGGCTTTACCCCTGCCATGCAACAAAAGCCCACGCGTGACCCCGTTCCCCTCGAAGCCAAGAACGGCTTGAAGAATGACCGTGGAACGATCGCCATGGCTCGTACCAGCAACCCCAACTCCGCCACTGCACAGTTCTTTGTCAACGTGGTGGACAATAACGGCCTCAATGCGCCTTCGCCCGATGGCTTTGGATATACCGTCTTCGGCAAAGTCACGGCTGGCATGGACACCATTGACAAAATTCGCGCTGCGCCGACCGGCCAACGCGATGTTCCCACAACCCAAATTATTATCAACTCCGCCACCCTGGTTAAATAAATTATGAGCAATCCAAAAGTCGAACTCCACGTCACCGGTTACGGTGTTATCACCCTGGAACTGGACCAGGAAAAGGCCCCTAAATCGGTGGCCAATTACCTGGCCTATGTGGCAAAGGGCCACTACGACAACACGATTTTTCACCGTGTCATTCCGGGCTTTATGGTTCAGGGCGGTGGCATGGAGCCCGGCATGAACCAAAAGCCTTGCGACGCCCCCATCGAGAACGAAGCCCAAAACGGACTCAAGAACGCTAACTACACCGTAGCCATGGCGCGCACGGGTGAACCGCACTCCGCGACAGCCCAGTTCTTCATCAACGTCGCCGACAACGGCTTTCTGAACCACACCTCGCCAACCGCCCAAGGCTGGGGTTATGCGGTATTTGGCAAAGTCGTCGGTGGGTCCGACGTGGTCGACAAGATCAAGGCCGTCAAGACCGCGCGCAAGGGCTATCACGACGACGTGCCCGCCGTAGATGTGGTGATCGAAAAAGCCGTATTGGTTTAACCGCTGACACAACAGGATGGAACTCCAGGCTCCGTCCGGTTGGCGTTGTGCGGACTTCATCTCTGACCTGCATCTGCATGCCGCGGATCGCGTGACGTTTGCGGCGTGGGCCGCCTACATGCGCTCCACAGCGGCCGACGCAGTTTTCATTCTGGGTGATCTTTTTGAAGTCTGGGTAGGCGATGATGCCGCGCAGGTAGACCCTTCTTTTGAGGCCGAGTGCCTTGCCGTGCTGCGAGAAACCGGCGCCCGTCTGGCACTTTTCATCATGCACGGGAACCGTGACTTTCTGATGGGTCCAGCCCTGATGGAACAAAGCCAGGCGACCGCCCTACCTGACCCCACCACCCTCACCTTTGCCGGGCAGCGCTGGCTGCTCAGCCATGGTGATGCCCTGTGCCTGGACGACACCGATTACCAGGCTTTTCGCCGCCAGGTACGCAGCCCGGCGTGGCAACAGTCCTTTCTGGCGCAATCGCTGGCGCAGCGCCAGGCCATTGCGCGCGGCCTGCGTGAAGCCAGCGAAAACCGAAAGCAAGGAACGACGGTTTACGCAGATGTAGATGGTGCAGAAGCGCTGGCACTGATGGCTAAGTGCAGTGCAGACCAACTCATTCATGGCCATACCCACAAGCCAGCACAGCATCTCCTGGCAGCGACAAAATTGCGCACCGTGCTGAGCGATTGGGATGCCAACGCCACGCCGCCAAGGGCCGAAGTGTTGCGCATCTCCTTGCAAGAGGATGGCGCTGCTTTGATGACGCGTCTGCCGGCGGCATTGGCCTGATTTACCTGGACCGTGGGCCAAGCGCTATCTCCGCCCTCCGCCCTCCGCGATCTATTGCCAGCTACCTGGATTGACCTCATCAATCTGCCACGGATCCAAGAACTGTTTGGCATAGCGCAGGTATACGCCTTCATTGACAAACACATCGAACAAGTCCGGGTCAATATGACCGTTGCACCGGAACTTGTACATGATGCCCATCGCCTGTGAAAGTTTCATACCCGGTTTGTAGGGTCGATCACGCGCAGTCAACGCCTCGAAGATATCGGCAATCCCCATGACGCGGGCCTGCACCGACATCTGATCGCGCGTCAGTCCTTTGGGGTAGCCTTTTCCGTCCATACGTTCATGGTGGCCTCCGGCATACTCTGGCACCCGTTTCAGATGCTTGGGCCAGGGAAGCTGCTCCAACATCTTGTTGGTGGCAACGATGTGGTAGTTGATAGTCTCGCGCTCGGCAGCGGTTAACGTGCCTGCGCGAATCGTGAGGTTTTCAATTTCATCTGCAGTCAGGAATTCCGCCTCCACCCCGCTCACATTGCGCCAGGTATTGCGGGTACCGATATCACGCACCCGCTGCAAATCGGCATCGCTCATGAATTCACCACCCATGTTGGCCGAGCGCAAAAACTGACGGTCGCCGTCCAGCGCATCTATGCGGCCCCGACATGCAACCCAAAGCCCGGACTCGGCAGCGGGGTCTTTCGCGTCACGCAAGGCCAGTTGCGCTCGTAGGGCCGCAATTTCATGGTCGCGCTTGAGTACTTCCACGCGCGTGTCGATCATGTCGATGCGATCACACAGTGTTTCCAATTTGGTCGCCTTGTCCACGACGTGAACCGGCGTGGTGACCTTGCCACAGTCGTGCAAAAGTCCGGCGATCTTGAGTTCATAACGGTCGCGGTCATCCATGGCGAAATTTGCCAGGGGCCCCGTCTTTGTGCCGTTTACCGCCTCGGCCAGCATCATGGTCAAGGCTGGCACCCTCTGACAATGGCCACCGGTGTAATGTGATTTCTCGTCAATCGCCAAGTTAATCAGGTTGATAAAGGACTCAAAGAGCTCTTCCAACTGAATCGTCAGATTGCGGTTGGTCATGGCAATAGCAGCCTGCGAGGCAAGCGACTCCGCCAAACTCTGGTCTGCACTCGAAAACGACACCACGGCTCCCGACTCGGGATGCTTGGCGTTGATGAGTTGCAACACACCCAACACTTCGCCATCCTGGTCTTTGAGCGGCACCGACAAAAACGACTGCGAACGGTAATTCGTGCGTTCATCAAAACGCCGCGTACCGGAGAAGTCAAAGTTCTCGGCGGTGTAAGCGTCTGCGATATTGACGGTTTGTTTGTGGATTGCCGAATACGCTGCCACCAGGGAATCGTTATTGGCACCCTGCTCGGTATACAGCGGCAAATCCGGAAAGTTGATAGGGTTGCCCGAGGTTCCGCCCATGGCGATTTCCAGGGAATCGGTGCGCAATATCTCAAAGCGCAGGGCCTTGCCATCTTCAGACATGCGGTACAAAGTGCCACCATCTGCGCGGGTAATGGTCTTGGCGGCAAGCACAATGCTCTCCAGCAAACGCGCAATGTCGCGCTCTTTGGATAGCGCCGTGCCGATGGAATTCAGTTGCTCAAGCCTGCGCAACAAGTCTTGTACGGAGTCCACAAAACCTCCCCGGTCTCTTTAGACAGCACGAAGGTGTGCCGCGAGTCATTGTTCCACAACTCGCGGCGATGCCGCCTGGCCTTTAGCGCTTGAGCAGCACCTTCACGGCATTTTGCAGACGCCGCGCATCTTCGGCGCTGAAGTTGCCGCTGAACACCAAGGCCGCATCCTGCCCCCAGGTTTGGACAGGTGCTGGATCATTGCGGCGCGTCAGCAATTGCAACTGCAGCATGCGCCGGGCGCTCAAGTGCTCTGCCGGTGTTGGCACCTCGGCAGCCATTTCCAGACGCAACAAGGCTTCTGCCGGGTTAGGTGCCTTGGGAGCGGGTTTGAATTCACCCGCGACGGCCTGCTGCCA
>CANFNO010000076.1 GCA_947447845.1 Burkholderiales bacterium
GTCGGCGTGCGTGGTCATGCTCTTGTAAAAGTCGGCACTGCTCAGTGACAAGACGACGGCGCACATGCCTGCCAAGTCGTAAATGCCCAGTTCCCGTGCGCCGACGTAAGCGCTGCCGGTGGCACGAACTTCACCGGTTTCCACCAAGGCTTTCACAACCGAAAGTTTGCAATGCGGCGTTGATTTCTCCATGGATATTAACCTACTTGGTTATTTTACGCCAGTGCCCAAGGACTTTGCCAGGACGCTCCGCAGTGCGTCCCGCAACCCTTGCGCCTCTGTTTGCAGCCGCGCGTAGTCGGCCAGCAGTTGCTCCGGGTCGTGGCTGATGGCGTCCACGGCGTGGGGGTTTTTCTGGTCGAGGTTGTAGCTGGATGCCTTGATCTGCTCAATGCTCACCTTCCAGGCGCGTTCGTTCTCGGTACGGGAGGCAAAGCCGTCGGCCTCAGTGCCCCACCAGGCTTTCTCGGCCTCAAACTCTTCGATGCGGATGGGCTTGGTTTTGTTGTAGTTCTTCACGCCCGCCGGATAGGGGTGCTCGTAGTACCAGATGTGTTGGGTGGGCGTGCCCTTGGTGAAGAACAGCAGGTTGGTCTTGATGCCGGTATAGGGCGCAAACACGCCGTTGGGCAGGCGCACGATGGTGTGCAGGTTGCACTCATTGAGCAGCTGTTCTTTGATGCGGGTTTTGACGCCCTCGCCAAACAGGGTGCCGTCCGGCAACACCAGGGCGGCGCGTCCAGTCGTCTTGAGTATGTGCTTGATCAACACCAGAAACAGGTCCGCCGTTTCCTTGGTGCGCACATCGCTGGGAAAGCCTTGCTCAATGCCCGGCTCTTCCACGCCACCAAAGGGCGGATTGGTGAGCACCACGTCCACGCGGTCGGCCTGCGTCACTTCGCGCAGCGGGCGGGCCAGGGTGTTGCCGTGGGTGATGAGGCTGGGCACCTCAATGCCATGCAGCATGAGGTTGGTGACGCACAGCATATGGGGCAGCTGTTTTTTCTCCACGCCGGTGATGCTGGCCTGCAGCACGGCTTCTTGCGCGGTGTTTTGCACTTGTTTGCGCAGGTGTTCGATGGCGCAGACCAGAAAGCCGCCGGTGCCGGTGGCGGGGTCCAACACCTTCTCGCCCAGGCGCGGGTTGACCATGTCCACCATGAACTGGGTGACGGCGCGGGGGGTATAAAACTCGCCCGCGTTGCCGGCGCTTTGCAGGTCCTTGAGGATTTTTTCGTAGAGGTCGTTGAACTGGTGGCGCTCGGCCTGGCGGTTGAAGTCAATGGCGCCCAGCTTGTTGATGACCTGGCGCAGCAGGTGGCCGCTTTTCATGTAGTTGTAGGCGTCTTCAAACACGCCGCGCACCACATAGCCGCGCGGGTTGCGCTGGGCGTCTCCACCCAGGGTTTTGAGCGCGCCAAACAGATCGTTGTTGACAAAGCTGAGCAGGGTGTCGCCGGTGATGCCCTCTGCGTCTGCCGCCCAGTTGCGCCAGCGCAGGCGCTCGGGGATGGGGCTGGTGTAGCGGTCGCGGGTGAGCTCCATCTCTTCCTCCAGCGCGTCAAACACCTTGAGGAACAACAGCCAGGTAAGTTGCGAGATGCGTTGGGCGTCGCCGTCGACGCCGCTGTCTTGGCGCATCACGTCCTGTATGGATTTGATGACGCTGGATAGGTTGGACATGCTCGTTGTAGGTTTTGTGAATGAATCAGGGCAAACCCCGACCGGGGCTGTGCGTGCGCCGTCGGGCAATCAGGGGGTGATTGTGGCGTACAGCTCCCGTTCCAGCCTGTGCAGGGCACCCAGGTATTCGGCTCGGCCACCAAAGCTTTTGATGATCTCGGCCGGGCGGCCCAGGTCGGTGAAGGGTTGTACGTTGAAAACGGTGTCGGCCTCGATGGTGGCAATGCCTTCATCGGCGTATTTGTCCAGCAGCGCGTCCATCACCTTGCGGGCCATGGGGCCGTAGTGGGTAAAGACGTTGCGCTTTTTGACGCGGCTGGCGCGCTCGCGCCGGGTCAGCGGAGGCATGTTGTAGGCCACATGCAGCAGCAAATCAAACGGGTCGAGGTCGGTGCCGCCCTCTTTGCCTAGCTCTTCGGCCAGCGCCTCAATCAACACGCCTTGCGCCTCCAGTTCCAGCAGCAGGGCGGCTTTGCGGTCGGCGTCGTTCCAGGCCTGCAGAAATTTGTCCAGCGAGTCGTATTGTTTGGTGAGGTTGATGCGGGTGTAGTCGCGCAGGCTCTCCGTAATAAGCTTTCCCTGGGCGTTGAGGTATTGCACGCGCTCGCGCGCAATGGCCACGGTGACCATGCCGCCGACCACGTATTTTTTGGGCTCGTCGCTGCCGGGCGCAAAGGGGCCTAGAGGCGGCAGGCCGTCCACCAGCGGGGCCGGGTCGGTGCCAAGGGCGTCCAAGGGTAAAGCTGGCTGTGCGTCCGGCGGCGCGTCAGGTGGAGCAATGGGTTGGCCAGGCTGAGGCTCGTAAATTTGTACCGGCTCGCCATCAAAGTCCTTGTCGGCAAACAGCTCGGTGGCGCGCTTGAAGTCGAGGATGGTGAACCAGGTCTTGCCCAGGTCTTCGCGCAGGCGGGTGCCCCGGCCAATGATTTGCTTGAACAGCGTCATGGATCGGATGTTCTGGTCCAACACGATGAGTTTGCAGGTCTGCGCGTCCACGCCCGTGCTCATGAGCTTGGAGGTGGTGGCAATCACCGGATACGGCTTTTCGGGGTCAATGAAGTTGTCGAGCTCGCGCTTGCCTTCGGGGTTGTCGCCGGTAATCTGCACCACGTATTTGGGGTTGGCGGCGCAGATGTCTGCATTGGCGTTGGAGAGGGCCTGGCGCATGCGGGCGGCGTGGTCTATGTCCTCGCAAAACACAATGGTCTTGGCATGGCGGTCGGTGGCTTTGAGGTATTCGGTGATCTTGGCTGCCACGGCTTCGTCGCGTTTTTCCAGCACCAGTTTGCGGTTCATGTCGGTGCCGGTGTAGATGCGGTCTTCGATCAGGTTGCCGTGCTTGTCGGTCATGCCAGTGGTGGGACGCCAGCCAAAGGCGTCTTTGTCCAGGTCGACGCGGATCACCTTGTAGGGCGCCAGATACCCGTCTTCAATGCCTTGCTTGAGGCTGTAGGTGTAAATGGCTTCGCCAAAGTAGTCGCTGTTGGAGATGTCTTTGGTTTCTTTGGGCGTGGCAGTCAGGCCAACCTGGGTGGCGCTGGCAAAGTAGGTGAGGATTTCGCGCCAGGCAGAGTCCTCGTCGGCGCTGCCCCTGTGGCACTCGTCCACCACAATGAGGTCGAAGAAGTCCGGGCTGAACTGTTTGTAGATGTTTTGCGACTCTTCGGTGCCGCTCACGGCTTGGTAGAGCGAGAGGTAAATCTCGTAGCTTTTGTCCACCAGCTTGGTGGTCTTGTGGACGGCAAGGTCCACTTCTTCCAGCGTGATTTTGCCCTCGGCATCCACGCGCTCCACTCCTTTGGCATTGGGGCTGAGCTTGGCCATGGCGCCCTTAAAAGGCCGGAAGTCGTTGACCATGGTTTGGTCAATCAAGATGTTGCGGTCGGCCAGGAACAGGATGCGCTTTTGGCCGCCGGGCTTGTCCGCGTGCCAGGGCGACTTCCACAGCCGGTGAATGATCTGGAAGGCGGTGTAGGTCTTGCCGGTACCGGTGGCCATGACCAGCAGCACGCGGTTTTGCCCAGCGGCAATGGCTTCAACCGTGCGGTTGATGGCATTGAGCTGGTAGTAACGCGGCGTTTTGGCCGTGGTGGCCAGGGCATAGTCAAACCCGGCCACGCTTTGCACAGCGGTGCTCCAGCCTTTCCAGGCGCAGTAGCGCGCCCACAAGTCTTGGGGCGATGGAAACTGGTCCAGCGTAAGGTTTTGCTCCAACACACCCATGGCCAATGTGGCATCGCGGAACACAAAGCCTTCGCCGTTGCTGGCAAAACTGAAGGGCACGTCCAGCAGTTGCGCGTAGTGGATGGCCTGCTGCATGCCGGCCTGCACCGATAGGCGAGACTTTTTGGCTTCCACCACCGCCAGCGGTATGTTGGGTTTGAGGCACAGCACAAAGTCGGCAAACAGCACGGTGGACTGGTCACGCCGGGCCGTTTTGCCACGCACCACCACCCGGCCGGCGCGCAAGGGGTATTGGGCGTATATCTGGTCTAGGGTATGCCAGCCGGCTTGCACCATGGCTGGCCGGATAAATTTGTCGCTGATGTCGCTCTCAGATTGTTGTTCTTTGTTCAAGCGGACCTCTTATGTCCACGCCAAAAACAGGCGTGGCCGGAGCAGTCTAACCGGCGAATCGCCTTGCCGAAAGGGCAGGCGGGTGTTGGCGCAATCGGCAAAGGTTCACGCCGTAATGCCACAATCCACGCGTGAAACAAATTCCCTATGAACTGCTGATTGGCTGGCGCTATACCCGTGCAGGCCGCGCAACGCGGCGTAACGGCTTTATTTCCTTTATCTCGGGTGTCTCCATGCTCGGTATTGGCCTGGGCGTGGCGGCGCTCATCATCGTGCTGAGCGTGATGAACGGCTTCCAAAAGGAAGTGCGTGACCGCATGCTCAGCGTCGTTTCCCACATCGAGGTGTATGCCAATGGCGGTGTCGCCTTGCCCGATCTGGCCACTACCCTGACGGAGGTCAAAGCCCATCCCCTGGTGATCGGTGCTGCGCCTTTTATTGCGGCACAGGCCTTGTTGGCGCGCGGCGAGGACATGAAGGGCGTGATGGTGCGCGGCATTGACCCGGCGCTGGAGCATGAAGTAACTGATCTGGCCAACGGCCCGCAGGCGGCGGTGCTGAGCCAATTGAAGGCCGGTGAGTTTGGCGTGGTGCTGGGGGCCGAGTTGGCGCGATCCTTGGGTGTGCGTGCCGGTGACAAGGTGACCTTGGTCTCGCCCAGCGGCGAGGTCACACCGGCTGGAGTGGTGCCGCGCCTGAAGCAGATGACGGTGACGGGCACTTTTGATTCCGGCCACTTCGAATACGACTCTGCCCTGGTGATGATGCACTGGCAAGACGCAGCGCGCATCTTCCGCCTCGAAGGCCCAACCGGCGTGCGCCTCAAGCTGAGCGATCTGCATCAGGCGCCCCGCGTGGCGGCAGAGCTCGGGCGCAGCATGTCGGGGCAGCTTTATATCCGCGACTGGACGCGCCAGAACCGCACCTGGTTTGCGGCAGTGCAGGTCGAAAAACGCATGATGTTCATCATCCTGACGCTGATCGTGGCGGTGGCCGCGTTCAACCTGGTCAGCACCTTGGTGATGACTGTCACCGACAAGCGCGCCGACATCGCCATCCTGCGCACGCTGGGTGCCAGCCCGGGCAGCATCATGGGCATTTTTGTGGTGCAGGGCGCGATGGTGGGGGTGATTGGCACGCTCGGCGGGCTGCTGCTGGGCCTGGGCATTGCCTACAACATCGATGTGATCGTGCCCGCGCTGGAACGCGCATTGGGCGCCACCTTCCTGCCGCAAGACATTTACCTGATCAGCCGCATGCCCAGCGACCCGCAAATGAACGACATCCTGCCGATTGGCCTCATTGCGCTGGTGCTGGCCTTTGTCGCCACGCTGTATCCGAGTTGGCGTGCCAGCCGCGTGAACCCTGCCGAGGCCCTGCGTTATGAGTAAGGAAATGACCCCCACGGTCGGCACTGGCGTGTCCTCCCTGCCCCCCGAGGGGGCCGTCTTCGGCTTGGGGCGGCCCGGCGCCGAAGCGCAAGTTATCAGTTGCGTTGGACTGACCAAGCGCTTCCACGAAGGGCTGCTCGACGTCACGGTGTTGCAAGGCGTGGACTTGAGCGTGCAAAAGGGCGAGACGCTGGCCATCGTCGGCGCATCGGGCTCGGGCAAAAGCACTTTGCTGCATTTGCTGGGCGGGCTGGACGCGCCGAGCAGCGGCAGCGTTACCCTGTGTGGCGAATCGATGGCGTCATTGAATGCAGCAGAGCAGGGGCGCTTGCGCAACCGGCACCTGGGTTTTGTCTACCAGTTTCACCATTTGTTGCCCGAGTTCAGCGCGCTGGACAACGTGGCCATGCCGCTGACCATTCGTCGTGCGCCACGTGCTGAGGCCGTGCAAGCCGCCAGCGACATGCTGGCCAAAGTCGGGCTGCAAGACCGCATGCACCACCGGCCCTCCGAGTTGTCGGGCGGTGAGCGCCAGCGGGTGGCGATTGCCCGCGCCCTGGTGACGCGGCCTGATTGCGTACTGGCCGACGAGCCCACTGGCAATCTGGACCGCACCACCGCAGACGGCGTTTTTGCCCTGATGCTGGAGCTGGCACAAGCCCACGGCACCGCCTTTGTGCTGGTGACGCATGACGCCGCGCTGGCTTCGCGTTGCAGTCGCCAGTTGTCGCTGGTACTGGGCAAGTTGCAACCCACGGTCTGAACGCCGCCATGCAATGGATTGACAGCCATTGCCACCTGGACGCCTTTGAGTTCAGCGGTGACTTGGTAAAGGTGCGCACCGAAGCGGCGACGCAAGGCGTGGCGCACTGCGTGATTCCGGCAGTGGAGGTTGCCAACTTCGAGGCCGTGCGCAGCATTGCCCACCAATTTAACGACAGCTACTGCCTTGGCATTCACCCGCTGTACGTGCCACAGGCCAGTGAGGACGATCTGGCCACACTGGATGCGCACTTGGCACGGTACCGCGACGATCCGCGCCTGGTGGCGGTGGGCGAAATCGGGCTCGATTACTTTGTGCCCCAACTCATCCAGAGCCCGCTGCGCGAAAGGCAGGAGCACTTTTATCGCGCCCAACTCAAGCTGGCGCGCAAGTACGACCTTCCCGTGATGCTGCATGTACGCCGCTCGGCGGATATGTTGCTCAAGCACCTGCGCGACTTTGCTGTGGGCACATCCTGGCACGGCATTGCCCATGCTTTTAACGGCAGCGCGGTGCAGGCGCAGGAATTTCTCAAGCTGGGCTTCAAGCTGGGCTTTGGCGGCGCGCTGACCTTCGAGCGCGCCTTGCAACTGCGCAGCCTGGCCTCCAGCCTGCCATTGACTGCGCTGGTGCTGGAAACCGACGCCCCCGATATCCCGCCGCACTGGCTTTATGCCACCGCCGAACAACGCGCGCAGGGTGCGCCACAGGGTCGCAACACACCGGGTGAACTGCCGCGTATCGCAGCCGAGGTGGCGCAATTGCGCGGCATTTCGTTGCAGGAATTGGCGGTGGCTACCCGGGCAAATACCTGCGTGGCTTTACCCAAAATTGCTGCGCTATTGGCGTAAAAGTTTCCTTTGCAGCCCCATCGTGGCGGGGCTAAGATCATTGTTCTCAATTTCGTCAAAAAATTGAAATAAAAACTAGCAGCATCAAGAACTATAGGAATCCGACATGACAAAAGCCACCTCAAAGAAAATGGCTCCCAGCACTTCAAAAACTCCCAAAGCCATCGCCAAAACTCAGGCACGTCCCCAATCAGCCAAGCCAACTAAAGTGACCGACGTGCGCGCCGCCAAGCGCGGCGACCGCGCACCGTCTACGGCCAAGCGTCCGCTGGAGTCGTATGCCGCAAGCCAGGCCACTGAGGCAGCGCAGGGTAAGGAAGTCGAGGCCGCACTGCTGTTGCTCGATGGTCCGGACGCGACGATCAAGCAGCGGGCGCAATCCTTGCGCGCCATGTTGGAGGGTGCGGCGCCAGACGACCAGCGCGTTCTGCGGGAAGCGCTGCTCAACCACGGCAAGAAGGTCGTTAAAGAGTTGGAAAACCCGGACGACGTGCTGGCCGCCGATTGGCGCGATGGCGGCTATCCCTACAAAAATCTGCTGCGTCGTAGCGTTTACGAAAAGCAGAAGTTCCGTTTGCAGTGCGAATTGCTCAAGCTTCAAGCCTGGGTGAAGGAGTCTGGTCAGCGCGTGGTGATTTTGTTTGAGGGGCGTGACGCGGCAGGCAAAGGGGGCGCCATCAAGCGTTTCATGGAGCATTTGAATCCTCGCGGTGCGCGCGTTGTGGCGCTGGAAAAACCGTCCGAAACCGAGCAGGGCCAGTGGTATTTTCAGCGCTATGTGCAGCACCTGCCCACACGCGGCGAGATCGTCATGTTCGACCGCAGCTGGTACAACCGCGCCGGTGTCGAGCGTGTCATGGGCTTTTGCAGCGATGCCGAATACGCCGAGTTCATGAAACAGTCACCCGATTTCGAGCGTCACCTGGTGCGCAGCGGCGTGCACGTTATCAAGTTCTGGTTCAGCGTCAGCCGCCAGGAGCAGCGCCGCCGCTTCAAGGAGCGCGAAGGCCACCCGCTCAAGCAGTGGAAGCTCAGCCCGATTGATCTGGCTTCACTGGACAAATGGGAAGACTACACCCGCGCCAAAGAAGCCATGTTTTTCGACACCGACACGGCCGATGCGCCCTGGACGGTAATCAAGAGCGACTGCAAAAAGCGCGCACGCCTGAACGCCATGCGTTATGTGCTGCACAAGTTGCCCTACAACAACAAGGATCTGGCGCAAATCGGCAAGCTGGACCCTCTGATCGTGGGGCGCGCCCACGTCGTGTACGAGCGAGGCGAAAGGGCGGGAGCATTGCTTTAGCCCCCACGCTTGCCACTTCGTGTGCTGCGCTGCCCCCCAAAGGGGGCGCGTTTTCCCTTGGGGCGGCCCGGCGGGAAAACCTTGTCTGAGTCGGACACTGCTTGGGCGCCCAGCCATGCTGGTATAAATCCCCATGGCAATAAATGAAGCAATCAATCTCCCGGAAGTTAATTTCTCCGAAGAGGGACCAGTAAGGCACCTGCATCTGGGCAGCGAATGGATACAGGGCTCCATGCTGCTGGATGCGCCTTACGTGCTGGTGCACGAGTACATCCAGCGCATGATGGTCGGGCTGATGTTCATCGACCCGGCAACCGTCGGGCAGCGCCAGGCCTTGCAACTGGGTTTGGGTGCCGCCTCGCTGACCAAGTTCTGTCACAAGGTCTTGCGTATGAAGA
>CANFNO010000077.1 GCA_947447845.1 Burkholderiales bacterium
TATGGCGTTGACGAGCAGGTGTTTCTGCCGTCACAGAAGTTGTCGCTTCAAAAACACATTGCCTCTGGAAATCTGCTCCAAAAAGACTGAAGCTGGTAGCATGGAAAAAACTAATGCGTCACACAGTGAGCACCAAAATCAAGATTGCAATCCTGTGGGTATCGTTACTGGCGGCGGCCCTCGTGTCACTTGCCTTTGCCTTCCAGATCAAGAATCGTTTTTACGCAGAAGAACAAGCCCGCTTGACCCAACAGGCAGCGCGCATCGGTTCTTCATATGTCGAGTTTTCCAGCCAAGTCATTAATCAGGCCGACGCCTTGCTGGTGTCAGTACGTCAGTTCTACAAGCGCTCGGGATCGCTTCTGGAGACCGAGCAATTCATCAATGAACTGGGCTTTGACAAATCCGTTATAGACAACCTGTATCTGATAGACGAGCAAGGTCGCATCGTCATTTCGCATGATCCGGCCACACAAGGCCGCTCCACCCGGGATCGGGACTACTTCCAGGCCCTCAGCAGCACAAGTGCCGACAGGCTCTATATATCCTCAGTCGAAAAAGGGCTGGTGACAGGCAAGTTCCATTTCCGTATCGCACGGCGCATCAGCAAACCCGACGGCTCGTTTGGTGGTCTGGTGCTGGCGACCATGCAACCGGACGCCTTCGCCAACTACTTTGAGCGCATCGGGGATAGCAATCTGAGCGTGGTGTCGATGCTGGGCAGCGCGGATCACCGCGTGCGGGCGAGGATTCCCCGCCTGGCAGATGACCAGTGGAATGTGGAAGTTGCCTCTCCGCTGTGGGCACAACTGGGACAACAAACGCAAGGCACTTTTGACACGCGCAGCACCATCGATGGCTTGGAGCGCCAGGGCTTTTACCAGAAGCTCAAGGAGCTGCCTCTGGTGATTGTGGTGGGCTTTGGTGCCGCCGACGTGCAAAAACTGGCCTCCGCACGCCTTGATCTGTTCTTGCGAACGGGCCTCGCAGCACTGATCTTTGTGCTGATGTTGTCCGTCACCTTGACCATCGTCCTGCTCGACCGCGAGCGCATTGCGCAGTCTCACCTTCAACTCAGCGAGTTGAACAAGCAGGTGCGCGACCAGGCCATGTTTGACACATTGACCGGGTTGCCCAGTCGCCATAGTTTTTTCGAATTTTTTGCCCGCGACCTGTCGATGGCCAGACGCAACAACCGGTCTGTCGCGCTGCTATTCCTGGATCTTGACGGTTTCAAAAAGGTCAACGATGCGTTTGGACACGCTTGCGGCGACGAGGTGTTGAAAACGGTGGCCAACCGCTGGCGTTCTTTGGTACGCGCCACAGATACAGTGGCGCGCCTGGGAGGCGACGAATTCGCCATCATCTTGTCCGACCTGGAGGATCACCACTCACTGCACAGCATCGGCGCCAAATTGATCCATGCGCTGAAAGACGATATCGCGCTGGCCGGAGGAAAGTTTGCGCATGTGGGAGTCAGCATCGGCGCGGCCGTCTATCCGGATAACGCGCTGGAGATGGATACCTTGCTGGCCGTAGCGGACGACGCCATGTATCGCAGCAAACAGGGCGGCAAGAACATGCTGAGTATCTCGGACACCGTGGTATCCGACAGCGATAGTGCAACCGCCTGGCTAACGTTTAGCAATACCCATCTGGTGGGTGTGCAAGAGATTGATGATCAACACCGCCAACTGGTGCAGATGGTTAACCGCATCAACAAGGCCATCGTCAGGAAGTTCGACGTCGCCCTGATCGAGACGGCTTTCCAGGAACTGCTGGATTTCACCCGGCTTCACTTTGCCACCGAACAGCGATTGATGCTGCAGCATGGCTACACCGATACCACCGCGCACCTGCAAGAGCACAGCCAACTGCTCAATAAACTGGGCGACCTGGCGACCCAATCCGCGCAAGGCAATGACCTGTTGATACTGCAGACCATCAAAGACTGGCTCATTGGCCACATCCAGCACGCCGACAAACCGCTGGGCGCATTTCTCGTGGCCCAGGGCATCCGTTAAGGCCGCTGCGCCTGCACCCAATGTCCTGTTTCTGACAGGCTATCCGGGGTGTCCGTCAGGTCTGGCACGACTCAAAATAGTGGAATAGCGCAGGGCATACCAGCCAAATCCGCATGACCACAAAATCGACGCTGCTATCACCGCGTGAAACGTAAATGCGGGTGCCAAAAGTGGAACAAATACCCGCACCACCGCCGCGCTGCCAATCAGGGCGTAGCAAACCACTTCGGTGCTGCCTGCACGCAGGGGACGTCCGGTGTGACCGAGTGCGGTGCGGGTCATCATGCCGATCACCATGCATCCAATCGCACCGGCTGTGAGCGCATGGGTAGCGGCCGAGTTGGGCACCCACGCCATCGCAGCCAGGCTGCGAAGCAGCAGGTGCACAGGAATCCAGAGGTAGGCCATGTGCAGTACCCAGACCAGGGGCGCGCGCAAGGTCTTCCACGGTTGCCACAGCCACCAGCGCGCCATGTGCACGAGCGCCGCGGTGGCGGCCAACAGCGCCAGTGCGACGCCCGAGATTTGCAACAGGTCGGACAGCAGAAGTGCCAGCACCAGACCCAGGGCCAGTTTTTCCAGTTGCGGTTGGCGTGCAGCCTTGGCGCCAGGCACGCCATTGTTGGTGAACATGGGCGTGACGCGCCCCGCCATGACGGCCATGACAAACAGCATCACATCCAGCCCCAGACCGATACCTGCCCAACCTGGCACCTGCAGCACGCCCAGCGCACTCAGATGCACGGCCAACTCGGCCAGACCCATCAGCGCCAGCAGACCGACGAAAAAGTAGTTGCGCGTGTTGCGCGACTTGTAGAAGGGGATGCCCAGCGCAATGGCCGCGCACAGTGGAAAGGCCGTGTTCACCAAGGCCGCCGCCCAGCCCCAGGGTGTGAGCACCAGAATGCGTCCTGCCACCCAGAGCGCCGCCAGTGCCGCAAGCCATGCGCCTGTTGGAGTAGCCATGCCCGACCAGTTGCGCCCGGCGGTAAACAAAAAGCCCACCACCACCGCGAGCGCAAAGCCGAACAGCATTTCATGGGCATGCCACAGGGGTCCCTGCAAATAGGCGTGAGCCAACATGCCTGAGAACTGCAGCGCCCACAGCGCAATCGACAAGGCAGCAAAGGAACTTGCCAGCAGATAGAAGGGCCTGAAGCCCAGTTCCCACAAGGCAAACTTTGGTTTTTGCGTGGCGCGTGGGGCTTCTGAAATGGTGATGAATGTGGCCATGGTGTGCGCTCAACTAACCGCCACAACAGCCGCAGCAAGGCGACTTTGCAGCAACCGGCTTCTCTGGCTGGTCATCCTGGAGGCGTTGCTCCTGCGATGTCCTGTGCTCCAGCATTTCTTCGTTCAGTGCTTGCTCGGCATCCAACATTAAAGTGTTGGGTTCGGTGGTTGACAACGCTGCGTTCATGGCATTCAATCCTTTAAAGATTCATTTAATATGAATGTATTGTAATAGATTAAATTCATTTAAGATGAATCTTTAAAAGACACAACCTTCAAACCCTATGCGACTGACCCAATGGACCGACTACACCTTGCGTGTGCTGATGTACTGCGCGGCCTGCCAATTGCGCGATCAGTTGGTAACGATTACCGAGATTGCCGATGGCCACGCCATCTCGCGCAGCCATCTGACCAAGATCGTGCACCAGCTTGGCGCCCAGGGTTTGCTGGAGACGACGCGCGGGCGCGGCGGTGGCATGCGTCTTTCCAGACCAGCCAAAGACATCAACGTGGGCGCTGTCGTGCGCCAGACTGAGACCGACTTCGACATGGTGGAGTGTTTCGATGCCAGCAGCAACCAGTGCAGCCTCAGCCAGCGATGCCGACTCAAAGGCGTGCTGCATCAGGCGACCAGCAGCTATCTCGCCGTGTTGGATGGCGTGACCCTGGCCGATCTGATTGCGCCTGAAAATGTGACGGTACAAATGCCCAAATCCAAAAAGAGTTTGGCAACGCCCGGTCTGCCAGCCTGAGCTGCGCCATTGCTGGTAGTGGCATGGATTGCGTCAGTGGAGTGGTTAAAGAATTCGAGAGAGGTTTTTGCTTTCGTGGATTGATGTTCGACGGTGCGCGCACCATTTGCTTGGGGTATAACTGCCAACCACCCTGAACTTTTGAGGAGTACACGCCATGTCCATTCCCCACGCACAATCGGGTCAAGCCATTCAAGTCGCACCCTTCGGGCCGGAGCTGGGGCAGCAGCGCACGGTCGCGCTCTTCAAATCCACGCAGCTGGAAGTCATGCGCCTGGTGTTACTGGCCGGCAAGGCCATGCCCGCGCACAAGCTCTCAGGCGAAATCACCATCCAGTGCATCGAAGGCAAACTCGATATCAATGTCAAAGGCGTCAGCACCCTGCTGCAGGCCGGAGAGTTGATGTTTCTGGTCGGGGCGGTGCCACACAGTGTCACCGCGCTGGTGGACGCATCCGCCTTGGTCACCATTGTTCTGCACAGCGCGTAAACAGCTAACAATCTAACTGCCCGGCCACCCAGCCAACCCACCGGAGAAACCCTATGTCCAAGCCCCTGGTCTTTACTTTTGTCGGAGCCGACAAACCTGGTCTGGTTGAAAAGTTATCGCAAGCCGTGGCTGCCCACGGCGGCAACTGGCTTGAAAGCCGCATGAGTGAACTCGCCGGACAATTCGCCGGGATTGTCAAAGTTGAAGTCAGCACGGACCAAGCGACGGCGCTGCGATCAGCCCTGCTCGCACTGTGTGAGCCACAGTTTTCCGTTGTGGTGGCCGAGAGCGCAAGTGAATCCCATGCGGGAAATTTCCGACAACTGCGTCTGACGATTGTGGGCAATGACCGGCCCGGCATCATGCGCGAGGTCTCACACGCGCTGGCGGCACGCAACATCAGCGTCAGTGAAATGGACACCTCCATCACCAGCGCACCCATGAGTGGCGATCCGCTGTTTGAAGCGGTGGCGCGAATCCAGGTGCCACAAGCCCTGGACCTGGATGAACTCAATGCGCAACTCGACACCATTGCCAATGCGCTGACGGTGCATATCGATCTGGAGCAATCGCTGCGCTGACCCGAATGAAAAAATATTTTGCCCTGCTCTGCCTTCTGGTTCTGGCGCCGTTTGCTTCGGCCTGGGATCTGTCCGGCGTCAAAACCGTCAGCGCCTTGACCCGCGACCAGCAACTTATTCCCCTTGGCACGGTGGAATTCAAGCCACTGGCCAATGGCAGCAGCAGCTTTGTGCTGACCATGGATCACGCCCGTTTCGTTGATCACTTTTTGTCCATGAAAGAGTTCAAATGTCTCGAATCGGCCGAGGAGGTGATGTGCCATGTGCCCTACCCCTACAAGAATCCTTCGGTCGTTTCAGAGCAGAACTACGCATGGCTGGAACACCAGCTGTTGTTTCTGTTCAAGCAGCCGAGGGACTTTGGCGCCAAACTCTGGAACGGTTTGTACTACCGCCTTGAGCGCGACGAGTCTGGCCTGGTGGGCATCCCGCAGGCAGTGGACCTGAACCTGATCAGCGCCCCGCCAGATGACCTGACCACGCCTCCCTACGGCCCGGCACAACGCGATGACATCGCTTCGGGCTCGCGCTGGATTTCCCGATTGATGATTCGTTAGGCGCCGCTAGTGGCTTGGCACGCCACTTGCGGGTTCCCGACTACAATTTTTACTCAATAAGAGACAACTCCCTCGGGTATCCCGGTCTGCCATGCAATTGCACCCCTATTTACGTCTGCTTGCCTGCTTTGTGCTGGCTCTTTGCCCCCCTTTGTCTCAGGCCGCTGAACCCGTCGCGGCGACACTGCGCATTGGAGTGCTCCAGTTTGGAACAGTCAATTGGGAGCTAGACGTGATGCAGGCCAACAAGCTGGCGCAAAAGCGCGGCCTGAACCTGAAGGTTGTGCCACTGGCTTCGGGCGACGCGTCCACGGTGGCCCTGCAAGGCGGCGCGGTCGATGTGATCGTGTCGGATTGGCTCTGGGTCACGCGCCAACGCGCCGAAGGCGATAACTACACCTTCGCCCCCTACTCCAATGCCGTAGGCTCGGTCATGGTCCGGGCCGATAGCGGCCTGCGCAGTCTGGCCGACCTCAAAGGCAAATCCATCGGCGTGTCCGGCGGTCCGTCAGACAAGACCTGGCTGCTGCTGCGCGCCTTTGCCAGCAAGAAATACAGCATGGACTTGGCCACCACAACACGCCCAGTCTTTGCCGCACCGCCGCTGCTCAATGAGCTGGCTTTGTCCGGCCAGGTCAATGCCGCGCTGAATGTCTGGCACTACGACGCCCGGTTGGAAGCCAATGGCATGCGGCCCCTGATCAAGCTGCCCGACATTCTGAGTGGTCTGGGTGTGGACAAACCCATCCCCCTGATTGGCTGGGTTTTCCGCGAAGACTGGGCCAACCAGAATCCGCAAACCATGGAGCGCTTTATGGCGGCTTCGATGGAAGCCAAATCCATCATGGCCAAAAGCGATGCCGAGTGGGAACGCCTCAAACCCCTGATGCGCGCAGAAGACAATGCGACCTTTCTGGCACTCCGGGCGGGCTACCGCAATGGCATCCCGCATTGCGCCGATGCCGACTACGAGGCCAGCGTGGCCACGGTCTTCAAAATATTGGCCGAGACCGGCGGCGAGAAGCTGGTGGGCAAGTCCAAAACGCTTTCTGACGGCACTTTCTGGAGTGGCTTCAAGCTGCCCGCATGTCCGAAGAATTGATTCCACAGCGCGACAACCCGTCCGGCCTGTGGTCCCGGGTCTGGCCCATGCTGGCATTGGCTGTGTTGTGGCAACTGGTCGCCATGCAGGCGCATAGCCGGGTGCTTCCGACGCCGCTGGCGGTGGCTGAAGTGTTGCTGCGCGAGCTCCGTTCTGGCGAGCTGTTGTTTCACCTGGGCCAGACGGTCACGCGCGTAGCCATCAGCTTCTGCCTGGCCATGTTGCTGGGGGTCGGCCTGGGCATTTTGATGGGACGCTCCCGGCGGGTAGATCGGATTCTCGACAGCTTCCTGATTCTGGGCCTGAACGTGCCGGCCCTGGTGACTACCATCCTGTGCTACATCTGGTTTGGTCTGAGCGAGACCGCTGCCATCCTGGCCGTGGTGGTCAACAAAATTCCCATGGTGGCCATCAACCTGCGCGAAGGCGCACGCGCCGTCGACACCCAGCTTCTGGAAGTGGCGCAGGTCTACCGCCTGAGCCGCTCTGAGCGCTTCTTCAAGGTCTATCTGCCGCAGCTCTACCCCTATCTGTTCAGCTCGGCGCGCAACGGTCTGGCGCTGATCTGGAAAATCGTACTGGTGGTGGAGTTGCTGGGTCGCAGCGATGGCGTGGGATTTCAGATTGGCAGCTTCTTCCACTTCTTCGACATCACCAGCATCCTGGCCTACACATTGGCCTTTTCTGCGCTGATATTTTTCCTCGAGGCGGTGTTGCTGCGACCCCTGGAAAATCGGCTGAACCGGTGGCGTCCATGACACTCACTGTTGCCATCCAGAACAAGCACTTTGCCAACGGCAATTGCGCCATCCGGGACCTGAGTTTCACCGCACGACCGGGTGAGTTTTTGGCCATAGTCGGCCCCTCGGGCGCGGGAAAAACCACGTTGCTGAAAATCATCAGCGGGCTGGATACCGCTTTTGAAGGCCAGTTGCAGTTGCCCTCCGCAGGCAAGGTCGGCTTCATGTTTCAGGAGCCACGTCTCATGCCTTGGCTCACCGTGGCACAAAACCTGGTCCTGGTCGACAAGACGGCCACGGGTGCAAAACTAGCCGAGTCTTTGGCCAAGGTGGGCCTGAAAGATTGCGCCGATCTGTTTCCCAACCAACTCTCGGGTGGCATGCAGCGCCGCGTCGCTTTGCTGCGCGCCTTTTCTGTAGCGCCCCAACTGCTGTTGATGGACGAGCCTTTCCAATCGCTCGACGCGCCGACTGCCGATCAACTCCGCACGCATTTGCTGGAGCTCTGGCAGGACACCAAGCCGACGGTTTTGTTTGTGACGCACAACCTGCAGGAAGCGCTGGCCCTGGCAGACCGCGTTCTGTTTCTGAGCCCCGGGCCATCGCGCATCGCCCTGGATTTGCCGCTGGAGTTACCAAGACCCCGCAACGTGGATTCACCCGCCGTGCAGTCGCTGGCGCAGCAGTTGTTGCAGCGCTATCCGGACCTGCTCAAAGGCAGCGTGGACTAGCAAGCCTGCGCCCTGCTCACGCAGTGCGATTTCAGGCAGTTGGTTTTCCGCTGCGACTGCCTTGACACAACTTGAGAAACGCCTGCTCCAGGCTCAGTCCACCAGACTGCGCGATCAGTTCGGACGGCACTCCGTCAAACACGATCTCGCCCTGGTTGAGCACCAGCACGCGATCGGCATTGGCCACTTCGTCCACCAGGTGCGTGGCCCAGAGTACTGCAACTTTGCCCTCTTGGGCGAGCGTCTCGACCGAGCGCATCAGGTCGTGGCGCGAGGCAGGGTCCAGCCCCACCGTGGCTTCGTCCATCAGCAAAAAGCTGGGCCGGTGCAAGAGCGCACGAATCAGTTCCACCTTGCGCCGGTTGCCGCCGGAAAGCGAACGCACGGCAACGCCCTCCTGACCCTGCAGCCCGTGCTGTTCCAGCCCGGCTTGTATGCGTTGCAGCGCAGTCTTTCGCGCCATCCCATGCAGGTCCGTATGAAACAGCAGGTTGGCGCGGATCGACAGGTCCAGATCCAATGACGATTGCTGGAACACCACGCCGAGTCCGGCAAGGGCCTTGGGCGCATCCTTGCGGATATCAAAACCCAGCACCGACAAGTCACCTTTATCCGGCACGAACAGCCCACTGAGTAATTGCACCAGGGTCGACTTGCCCGCGCCATTCGGTCCCAGCAAGGCCACGA
>CANFNO010000078.1 GCA_947447845.1 Burkholderiales bacterium
GCATGACAAACATGCTCAGGCGTTTCAGGGTGTTGGCCAGCAGGTCAAGGCTGCAGATCAACAAAATGTCTGTCGGGCTGCGCTTGAAGCCTATAAAACTGGCCTGCATGCGACCTTTGGCTGAACAAAATGCAGCCAGACGAGCCTGATCCAGATTCAGGAGAGAAAAGTCTTGCGTCAATTGGCCGTGCAGGAACTTGGCGGCATCTTCACCCTCGACGCGGATGACGCCCAAATGGCTGAGTCGAGCGACACCATCTAACTGTGGAGCGGCGTGGGAGCTTGAAGCGGGTGTGTTCAATATTGCGTTCATGCGTCCATTATGATTCGGCCCTTGATTTCTTATTGGACCTAGGGCTGTGCGCAAACTTGCAATTGTCGTGTTGGTCGCCGCCTTGGCACTCGGTTTTACGGCCTACACCTGGTTGAATACGCCACTGCAACTGGCCTCCGATTCCGTCGACCTCTCAGTAGAACCCGGCTCAAATCCGCGCGAAGTGGCGTTGCAAGTTCAACAAGCCGGTGTCGCGGTGAACCCGACCTTGCTTTACTGGTGGTTCCGCCTCTCTGGTCAGGCGCGCCAAATCAAGGCTGGCAGCTACGAACTGGAGCGTGACTCGACACCGCGCAGCATTCTTAGCAAACTGGTGCGCGGCGAAGAAGCATTGCGCAGCGTCACCCTCGTGGAAGGGTGGAACCTGCGCCAGGTTCGCGAAGCGCTCAAAAAGGCCGATCAACTGAAGCCGCTGACTGCGGACATGTCGCTCGAAGAACTGATGCAACAAGTCGGAAAGCCCGGTGTGCCGGCAGAGGGGCGCTTTTTCCCGGACACCTATACCTACGCCAAAGGAAGTACGGATCTGGCCGTGTTGCAACGTGCTGCACGTGCCATGGACAGAAAACTGTCGGCCGCTTGGGACCAAAGGTCACCACAATCGCCGCTCAAGACCCCGGACGAGGCCTTGACCCTGGCCAGCATTGTCGAAAAGGAAACCGGGCGCGCCAGTGACCGCCCCGAAATTGCAGCAGTGTTTTCCAATCGCTTGCGCATCGGCATGCGGTTGCAAACCGACCCCACCGTCATTTATGGCCTCGGACCCCAGTTCGACGGCAACCTGCGCCGCGCGGACCTGATGGCTGACACCCCCTGGAACACCTATGTACGCGCCGGACTGCCACCCACGCCGATCGCCATGCCGGGCAGTGGGGCCTTGCTGGCTGCGGTGCAACCGGCAAATTCCAAGGCCTTGTATTTTGTTGCACGCGGAGATGGTAGTAGCCAATTTAGCGCCACCTTGGACGAGCACAATAGGGCGGTCAACAAGTACCAGCGCGGCCAGCCATGAGCGGAATATTCATCAGTTTTGAAGGCATAGACGGGGCGGGTAAAACCACCCATATCGATGGTCTGGCCACAGCCTTCCGGGCGCAGGGCAGGGTGGTCACGCTCACACGCGAGCCTGGAGGCACACCCTTGGCAGAGCAATTGCGCACCTTGGTTCTGAATGACGCCATGGATGCCATGACCGAAGCCTTGCTGGTGTTTGCGGCCCGTCGCGACCACATTGTTCGGGTGATCCGCCCGGCACTGGAGCGGGGTGAAGTGGTTTTGTGCGATCGATTTACCGATGCTACTTTTGCCTACCAGGGCGGAGGCCGTGGCTTTGACTTGGGTGTGCTCGCCACCTTGGAGCAATGGGTGCAGGGCGGAGAGACACTGCTGCAGCCCCTGTTGACGATATGGTTTGATCTTCCGCCGGCGGTGGCTGCCACGCGATTGGTCGGTGCCCGCGTGCCAGACAAGTTTGAAGCCCAACCGCAGACCTTTTTCGAGAAAGTCGTAGGCGGCTATGCGCGACGCTATGCGTTGGCAACAGAGCGCTTTGCCAGGATTAATGCCAATCAGATACCAGAACAGGTGTGGACCGATGTGCTGGCAGCCGTTCGCCAAAAAGGGCTCTTGCCATGAGCCAGGTGGATACCCGCCCGATCACGGTTCCCTGGATTGCAGCGCAAACCCGCCAGTTGTTGAGCCAGCAGGGACACGCATGGTTGTTGCATGGGCCGTCCGGCCTCGGGCAGTACCGGCTGGCATTGGAACTGGCTCGGGCTTGGCTATGTGAGTCTCCTCGCGCAGACGGAGCATGTGGCCATTGCGCAAGCTGCCACGCCATAGATGTGCGTACCCATGCAGATCTGTGCGTGCTGATGCCCGAGAGCACCATGATGGAGTTGGGCTGGCCGCTGAGTGAAAAGGCGCAGTCCGATATTGACGACAAGAAGCGCAAGCCTAGCCGCGAAATCAGGGTGGACGCCATGCGCGACGCTATCGAATTTTCGCAGCGCACCAGTGCGCGCGGTCGCGGCAAGGTGGTTTTGGTTTTTCCGGCCGAGCAAATGAATGCCATAACGGCCAACGCGCTGCTAAAGACGCTGGAAGAGCCTCCAGGCGATGTTCGTTTTGTTCTGGCCACAGAGTCCTCTCATCAACTTTTGCCAACCATTCGCAGTCGTTGTTTGGGTCATGCGATGGCTTGGCCAGACGCACAAGTCGCGCTGCAATGGTTACAGGGGCAGGGGCTCAATGTCGAGGAAGCCACCCTTTTTCTGCGTGCAGCCGGTGGGCGTCCTGACGACGTCTTGGCTCTGCATGCCAGCGGTCGAAAGGCGGAAGACTGGCTGCGTTTTCCAGCCGCCATGGCAGCAGGAGAAACTGGATTTGTCCGCGACTGGCCGGTTGGCGATCTCGTCGATGCGCTACAGAAGTTATGTCACGACGCGATGGCAGTGCAACAAGGCGCACAACCCCGATTTTTTGAACTCAAGCAACTGCGCCCTGGCGCGGGCCCTGCGCTTTCCAGGCTATCCCAATGGTCTGTTGCTTTGAAGCACAGTCGGCGCACCATGGACCACCCGTTTAACGCAGGGTTGATGCAAGAAGCTCTTGTAGAGCAAGCCAGAACAGCCCTAAACTCAGCGCACTAGAACATTGCCATGTCCACCAGTTCCACCTCCGCAACCCCCAGGCCAAGTGTCATCCAGCTTTCCATCAAGGAAAAAGCCGCGCTGTACGCTGCCTATATTCCCGCATTTACCGATGGTGGCGTTTTCATACCGACGACCCGCGACTATGAACTAGGCGACGATGTTTACGTGCTGCTATCTCTTCCGGACGATATGCAGCGTTACCCGGTGGCCGGTAAAGTGGCGTGGGTAACACCAGCCAAATCAGCAGGTGGACGCACCCAAGGTGTGGGCATCATGTTTCCCAAAGACGAAAAGACCCGTGCCTTGCGCCTCAAGATTGAAGAAATCCTGGGTGCCCACCTTGCTTCAGAGCGTCCCACGCAGACTATTTAGTGTTTACCGATTCCCACTGCCACCTTGCCTTCCCCGAGTTAGCCGATTCAGTTGATGCCATCCGCCAGGCGATGGCAGATGCGCAGGTGACTCGCGCTTTGTGCATTTGCACCACGCTTGAAGAGTTTCCTCAAGTGCACCAAATGGCTTTGGACTATGCCAATTTTTGGGCCAGCGCCGGGGTGCATCCCGACAACGAGGGTATTACCGAACCAAGCCTGGATGATCTTTTGAGATTGGGCGCATTGCCAAAGGTGGTCGCCATTGGCGAGACGGGTTTGGACTATTACCGCCTGAATGGCCGCAGCATTTCCGATATGGAGTGGCAGCGCGAGCGCTTTCGGGTGCATATCCGTGCCGCGCGTCAGTTGCAAAAGCCACTGGTCATTCACACGCGCAGTTCATCCGCCGATACCTTGACCGTTTTGCGCGAAGAGGGCGAAGACGGGTCTGCTGGCTCTGCGGGGGGCGTTTTTCATTGCTTTACCGAATCCATGGATGTTGCAAGGGCTGCACTGGACATGGGGTTTTACATCTCGTTTTCCGGAATCATTACCTTTAAGACTGCACAGGATTTACGAGATGTGGCTGCCATGGTGCCGCTGGACCGTATGCTGATCGAGACGGATAGTCCCTATCTGGCACCGGTTCCATACCGTGGCAAAACCAATAATCCGTCCTATGTCCCTTTGGTGGCAAAGCAAATCGCAGCGGTACGGGGAGTCGACGTTGAATCGATTGCGTTGGCCACGAGTACCAATTTTTCTAAACTATTTGGTGTGGCTGATAGTTTATGAAAAACTTTAAGAAAATTTTATATCTAGTTGTTTTTATTGGATATTCAGTTTCTTACGCCGGTTCTTACGAAGATTTTTTTGCCGCCATTTCGATCGATAACGCACCTGCAGTGAGTGCGCTGCTGAACCGGGGTTTTGACCCCAATAGCGTCAATCCCAAGGGTCAGGCAGCTCTCTTACTTGCAATTCGTCAACCTGCGCCCGCAGTGGCTCAGGTGCTGATTGCCCATCCGGACACGAAGGTCGAGATTCGCTCCGAAAAGGATGAAAGTCCTCTTATGCTTGCCGCCATTAAGGGACAACTTGAACTTTGTCGCCAACTGATAGAACGCGACGCGGATGTCAACAAACCTGGCTGGGCACCGCTTCATTACGCGGCCACCAGTGGCAACGTGCAAGTTATTCGGCTGCTACTGGATCATTACGCCTACATTGATGCTGAATCTCCAAATGGCAGCACGCCATTGATGATGGCCGCCATGTACGGTTCTGCACAAGCGGTAAAGGTTTTGCTCGATGCGGGGGCTGATGTCACCGTTAAGAATGCAATTGGCTTGACGGCCCTGGATTTCGCGCAAAAGTCCGGACATGCGGATGCAGTGGCTCTGATTGCAGCCTCCATTCGAGCCAACAAACCGTCCGCGTCTTGGTAGAAGGCTCTTTTAACGTGATGTTTGCGGCGCTCACTTACTTCATACGATGTATATTATGTTAATAAAAGGATGTAAAAAAAATCCTAGGTCACTTTGAAATGCACGGTGGGAACTGTAGTGTCGGCAAATGAGGCGCCCAATGCGAGTTCGCCCTCTCCATGCAGAACGCACTCTTCACGCCGCAGCAAAACATCTGCACCGTTGGCACCAGTGAAACGAATCCAGCTGCCGTAGCTGCTTAAGTCGACCAATACAACACTGCCGTTACGCCATTCAAGCCTAGCGTGAGTGCGTGAGACGCGTGGGTCATTGACAATGAACTCAACGTTGCGAACACGTCCGATATGCACCGGTAGCTCAAATGACCTGAAGCGCTTGGTTTGATCCAGCCATGACAGTTCAACTTCACGCCCAAGCACATCGGCATCCCCAGGCATGAGAACCTGATCAATCTCACCTTGCATGGTTAAAAAATCGGAAGCCTCTTCTTCGCGCCACTCAATTTGGTAAACAGTACAAGGTTCCGCACGACCACGGATGTTGATCGGACCCAGAATGCGAAAAGTTACGCTTTGTGCCTCAGCCACGTGTAGAAGCGAAGCAGCATCGGCCCAAATCTGGTTAGGTCCGCACAAATCACAAAGCCGCGCAGCAACGTTGACTGCGTCTCCGTAGCAGTCACCGGCGACTATCTCAACGTCACCACTGGCAAGGCCAATACGAATCGGCATCGCGGTATCACGTGGACCACGCAATATGCGTTTGAAGTGTGTACGCTGGAGTTCGACAACGGCCTTTACGGCACTTTCGCCATCCGGGAACAGTGCCAGCACACCATCGCCCAAGGTTTTGACCACACGACCGTTCGCTGCAACGCACTGTTGTGCGATTCCTGCTGTGATGTTGGTGATTGTTTCAGTCGCAAGAACATTGCCCAAGGCTTCGAACACTGCCGTGCTGCCATGCAAATCTGTAAATACGACGGTCGCCTGAACACCCATTCCTTATTATCCCTAAACTTTGTTAAGTGAGCAGTTTAGAGCATTGAAGCAGGCTTCAACACAATTGATTGCTTCCAGTGCGTTGCCGCGGATTGGCAAACCGTAAAAGGGTCTGTCAATCATGTGTCCAGATGCCCCCAGGCCATCAAAACATCGCGACCTTGCAGAACAAGATCAACTTTTGCGCCAACGGGGAGTAGCACCTTGGTCTGCACGTGGCCATACGGCAGGTTGGTCAATATTGGAGCTTTGATTCGACTCTGGAGCCAATCGAAAACGCTATTCAACTTGAATCCTTTGTCATGAGGCGTGAGCTTGTATTCGGTAAATTGCCCCATCAGAACAGCCTTCTGACGCGCCAGAACACCGGAATGCAAGAGTTGCGTGAGCATGCGCTCAACCCGGTAAGGAGGCTCTGCAACATCTTCCAGAAAAAGAACGCCGCCTTTGACTTCGGGAAAGTAGGGGGTACCAATCAACGAGACCAGCACGGCCAGATTGCCGCCCCAAAGGGTTGCGTTACTGATCTTCCACTCTTCATCCGCGATAATTTTGCGAGGTTGTGCAGCGCTGGCACGTGGCGCTGCGAGACGCCAGCCTGTTCCCTCACCCTGCCCCAATAGCAGGTCATTAAAGCAGTCTTCCATGATGTCATCCGGCAGTGGCAAAGCACCAAAACCTTCTATCAAAGCAGGACCTGCCCAGGATATGGCGCCGGTCTTGGCGAATAAGGCCAGTTGAAATGCTGTGAAGTCACTGATGCCTACAAATCGCGTACCGTTCGCAATCGCTTTGGCCACAGCTTTGTAGTTGATGCGATCCAGGATGCGTGTCAGACCGTAGCCGCCCCTGGAAATCAACGCAACATCCGCGCCGCTGGACGCCGCACGGTGGATGGCAGTTAAGCGCTTCTCGTCGTCACCGGCAAAGCGCATGTGGCTTGCCAATGCGTCCTGATCCACTTCAACTTCATGGCCCAAAGCCTTCAGGCGACTGATGCCACGGCGAAAAGCTGCCTTGTCGCGCACCGCGCCCGACGGGGAATAGATATAGATATGCTTGGTCATAAGTTCATTTTCGCCTATGCACGAGACCGGGCGAAAAGGCTCGCTCCGCCGCCCGATGCCCCTCGTCTGGATACGGTGCCTGTTGCGCAAGTTGTTCAAATTCCTCTTCAACGGCCTCTGCGAGTTGCTCTACGCGCAAGCCTTTCACGCGATCGGACGCGAGAGACATTAACTCCTGTGCCAATGGATGGTCAGCATGTGACACCACGAGCGTAACGCCCTTGAACTCAAAGCGCTCCAACCATTCGAGCAAATACTGGCAATGAAACTGCACAGAATGCGCATGTTCTCGTTTGGGCTTGTCACTTTTGCCAAAGCCAATCAAGTCTGGCACGAGCACCCGAATGCCCTTCCCTGCCCAGTCGGCGACAAGGTGGCGAAAGTTGTAACTCCAACCAGGAATAGGGTGCAAACACAGATACACGATCGCGCCATCACGCGGCCCTTCGTCTACAAAGTGCATGCGCAATCCTGCCAAGCATGGCAGATCGCTAACAAAATGGGGCATCCACGGGTAACCGGGCAACCCTTCAAAACAACACTCCGGTGTACGCAAAGCGTCTTCACGCAGTGGCACCGCCAATTCGCGCTGAAGCACTCTTCTCTTTTTGAAAAATTCCTGCAGGATTTGACGGGCTTGTTCAGCCAGCAATCCGCCTTCGACTTGGGTCTGGTGGTTGAGTAACGGCTGCGCAAAAAGGTTCAGCACCGAGCCGGCGCATCCTGTTTTGGGATCGGCTGCAGCAAACACGACCCGCCTGATCCGGCTGTGCAGAATGCTGCCACTGCACATGGCACAGGGCTCCAGCGAGACATACAACGTGCAGTCGTCCAGTCGATAGTTGCCCAGAGCGCTGGCAGCTGCGCGCAAAGCCAACATCTCCGCATGGGCACTCGCATCGCATGCGTGGATAGGGCTATTTCGCCCTACTCCGACCACCGCTCCGTCCTTCACTACGACCGCACCTACTGGCACTTCCCCTGCAGCTGAGGCTTCGCTCGCAAGCTGCAAGGCCAACTGCATAAAGTCCAGGTCCTGTGACCCGGTTGCATCAGGCAGCTGTGGCATGTTGGTCGGTCGCGCCTATTCCCACTCAATCGTTGCCGGTGGCTTGCTGCTCACGTCATAGGTTACGCGATTGATGCCACGAACCTCGTTGATGATGCGACTGGAGACCTTTTTCAGCAGCGCATAGGGCAGCTCTGCCCAATCGGCCGTCATGAAATCGCTGGTCTGCACCGCGCGAAGAGCCACCACGTAGTCATAGGTGCGGCCATCGCCCATCACACCCACGCTTTTCACCGGCAAGAAAACGGTAAAGGCCTGACTGGTGAGGTCATACCAGCTCTTGCCGCTGTCTTCGTCCACAAAGTTGCGCAGTTCTTCAATGAAGATAGCGTCTGCCTTGCGCAGCAGGTCTGCGTATTCCTTCTTCACTTCGCCCAAAATTCGCACGCCCAGTCCTGGGCCGGGAAAAGGATGGCGATACACCATGTGGAAGGGCAAGCCCAGAGCCACACCCAGTTCTCGCACCTCGTCCTTGAACAATTCGCGCAGAGGCTCCAGCAGTTTTAATCCGAGTTGCTCCGGCAGGCCGCCCACGTTATGGTGGCTCTTGATGGTGACGGCCTTCTTGCCCTTGCCGCCGCCGGACTCGATCACGTCCGGGTAAATCGTGCCCTGGGCCAGCCACTCCACGTGGCGGGACTGGTCGCTGCGCAGCTTGGCCGCCTCGGCCTTGAACACTTCGACGAACTCGCGGCCGATGATTTTGCGCTTGGCTTCGGGCTCGCTCACGCCTGTCAGATGACCCAGAAATTGCGCCTCGGCATCCACCCGTACCACCTTGGCATGCAGCTTGCCAACAAACATGTCCATGACCATGTCGCCTTCGTTCAGGCGCAGCAGGCCATGATCCACGAATACGCAAGTCAGTTGATCGCCAATGGCGCGGTGAATCAGCGCCGCAGC
>CANFNO010000079.1 GCA_947447845.1 Burkholderiales bacterium
GTGCCCTGGGAGGCCGAGGCGTTTTACGCTCAGCCCGGCATGGCCGCCAAGAACCTGACGCTGAACTACTGGCCGGTCGGAACCGGCCCCTACATGCTGACCGACTATGTGGAAAACCGCCGCCACGAGTTGCAACGCAATCCCAACTACCGGGGAGAACCCTACCCTTGTGAAGGCGCGCCGGGTGACCGCGAGATGGGCTATCTGGACGATTGCGGCAAGCCCCTGCCCTTTGTCGACCGCATCGTTTTTGACATCGAGAAAGAAGGCGTTCCGCTGCATGCCAAGTTTATGCAAGGCTATTACGACTCCCCCGCGATCGAACGCCTGGACCGTGGCACCGACTTGCTGGTGGACATGGGCGACTCCCAGGAAAAAGAGCGTGAATACCGTGAGAAAGGCCTGCGCCTGCCCACCACGATTGAAGCCACCAATTGGTATCTGGGCTTCAACTGGCTAGACCCCGTGCTGGGTGGTGGAGGTACGCCGGAGCAGGCCGATCGCAAACGCAAACTGCGCCAGGCGATCTCGATGGCGTTGGATTGGGAAGAGTACATCGCCATTTTCGAAAAAGGCCAGGCGGTGCCGGCCCACGGTCCGGTACCGCCCTCACTGTTTGGCTACCGCGCGGATGGCCCCGCCGCCTTCGACCCGGTGGTCTATGCGCGCGCTGCCGATGGCAAACCCGTACGCCGTTCTCTGGATGAGGCCAAGAAACTGCTGGCAGAGGCAGGCTACCCGGCAGGTCGCGATGCACAAAGTGGCAAACCTTTGGTGCTGAACTACGACTACCTGAGTGCCAGCGGCCCAGGCAGCCGGGCCACCCTTGACTGGTATGTAAAACAGTTCGCCAAGCTGGGCATTCAACTAGAAATTCGGGCCACCGACTACAACCGCTTCCAGGAGAAGATGAGCAAGGGTTCTGCGCAAATCTATTTCTGGGGTTGGCTGGCCGATTACCCCGACGCCGAGAATTTCCTCTTCATGTTTTATGGCCCGAATTCCAAAGCCCTGACGCAGGGTAACGGCGAAAACAATTCCAACTACCAGAGCGCGGCCTTTGACAAACTCTATGAGCAGATGAAGTTCCTGGACGACGGCCCCAGGAAGCAGGAACTGATTGACCAGATGATCACAATCCTGCAGCAGGACGCGGTGTGGAGCTTTGGCTACTTCCCGACCTCCGCTGCGGCCTACCACCAGTGGGTGTACAACGGCAAGCCGACGCAAATTGTCCGCAACCACATCACCTATCTGCGCCTGGACCCGAAGCTGCGTGCACAGAAAATTCGCGAGTGGAACAACCCCATCTGGTGGCCCATCCCCCTTCTGATACTGGCACTGCTGGCCGCCGTGGTGCCGGCCTGGCGGCTGTGGCGCCTGCGCGAGCAGGAAAATGCGGCCCGCTCCGTCGTCGGAAAAGTCTGATGAAAAGAGTCTCACGATGCTGAACTACATCATCCGCCGCTCGCTGTATGGATTGCTGATTCTGGTGGGTGTGAACCTGCTGACCTTTGTGCTGTTTTTTGCCATCAACACCCCGGACGACATGGCACGCATGAACATCGGTGGCAAACGCGTGACGCAAGACGCCATCGAGAAATGGAAGATCGAGCGCGGCTACAACAAACCCCTGCTGTGGAACCAGGAGGCGGCCTCTACACAAAAGCTGACCAACACCATTTTCTTTGAGCGCTCGGTGCAACTGTTCGCATTGGATCTGGGTTCGTCCGACAGTGGCCGTGACATCCGTTACGAACTCGGCAAACGCATGGGGCCTTCGCTGGCGCTGGCGCTACCCACCTTTGTGCTGGGTCTGTTTGCGGTGATTTCGTACGCTTTGCTGATGGTCTTTTTCCGATCGACCTATCTGGACTTTTGGGGCTTTAGTCTGGCGGTGGTGCTGATGTCCATCTCGGCACTTTTTTACATCCTGATGGGGCAATACTTTTTCTCCAGGCTGCTCAAACTGGTGCCCATCTCTGGCTACGAAAGCGGTGCCGACGCGCTGCTATTTCTGGCGCTACCCGTGTGTATCGGCCTGGTCTCGCGCCTGGGCGGCGAGGCGATTTTTTATCGCACCATCTTTCTCGAAGAGATCAGCAAAGACTATGTCCGCACCGCACGCGCCAAGGGCTTGTCCGAGCCGGTGGTGTTGTTCAAGCATGTGTTGCGCAATGCCTTGCTACCCATTCTGACCAGCACGGTGGCCGTGCTGCCCTTGCTGTTTCTGGGTGCCTTGCTGATGGAGTCCTTCTTTGGCATTCCGGGTCTTGGCAGCTACACCATTGATGCCATCAATGCGCAAGACTTTGCGGTGGTGCGCGTCATGGTGTTTGTCGGCTCGGCGCTCTACATTGTCGGGCTGATACTGACGGACATTACCTACAGCATTGCGGACCCGCGCATTCGTCTGCGCTAATAGCTACCATGCCAAAATTCGTCCTGCTCGCTACCGACATCGTGCTGTTGCTGATTTTGCTGGCCATGTTCTGGTATGTGCGCCACGCCTGGCGCAACGCGAATTTGCGCAAGACCTGGCGCATCGTCGGTCGCAACGCTGCAGCCATGTGCTCAGCCGTTTTGCTGCTGCTGTTTCTGGCGACGGCCGTGCTCGACTCGGTGCACTTTCGGCCTTTGTTGCCTCCCGCTCCTGGCGCTGCTGCCAATGTCGAACCCGCCTACGCCACCACCACGCTATCGCTGCTGGACCAACTGCTTTCCGGGCCACGCGAGGCGCGTGAAAAGTCGTACTCCATTCCCCTGGGTACGCACCGGTTTTCCAAGGAGAGCATGCAGATTGACGGTGCCAGCGTGCGCGACTATCCCCGCCTGGAGTTCGGTGGCAAACACCTGAGCAACCCGGCGCAGCAATGGCTTACCGACGTGGTCCAACGCAGCCTGACAGGGTTATTGTTTGGGCTCTTTCTCAGTTTGCTGCTATGGCTAATCACGGCTTGGCTTATGGCGCGGCTGACAGGTGGAGGCTTTCAGGCCACCTGGCGCGCGTTATTGTCCAACCAGACTGCTCTGCCCTGGCGCGCCATGTTGCTCACTGCAAGCGTGGTGCTGCTTTTTGCCGGATGGGTGTCAGCCCTCTGGCCTTATTACCATGTGCTCGGCACCGACCAGACGGGCAATGACATCCTGTTGCAAGCTTTGAAGTCGATTCGCACCGCCGTCATCATTGGTTCGGTGGCCACCATTGCCACATTACCATTTGCCGTGATGCTGGGCGTACTGGCCGGTTACTTCAAGGGCTGGGTGGATGACATCATTCAATACACCTACACGGTGCTCTCCTCCATCCCTTCGGTGTTGCTGATCGCCGCCTGCGTGTTGCTCATACAAGGCTTTGTGGACAGCCACCCCGATGTCTTTGTGACCGGCCTGGAGCGCGCCGACGTGCGCCTGTTTTTCCTGGCCACTATTTTGGGACTGACCGGCTGGGCCTCGCTGGCGCGGCTATTGCGCGCAGAAACTTTCAAGCTGGTGGAGCTCGATTACGTGCAGGCAGCGCGCGCGTTTGGTGTGTCCCACTGGGGCATCATGCGCCGCCACATTCTGCCCAACGTCATTCACATCGTGCTGATTGTGTCGGTGCTGGATTTCTCTGGCCTGGTGCTGCTCGAAGCCGTGCTGTCGTATGTGGGCGTGGGTGTGGACCCGACCACCATCAGCTTTGGCACCATGATCAACAGCGCACGCACCGAGTTGGCCCGCGACCCCGCCATCTGGTGGAACCTGTTGGCAGGTTTTGCCTTTATGGTGACCATGGTGTTGTCGCTGCAACTGTTTGCCAGTGGTGTGCAAGACGCGTTTGATCCGCGTGCCCACGCCTTGCGAGTGCAACGCAAAGCGCGCACCCTGGCCGTGCAAGGCGCGCAGGCAAAGGATGGCGCATGAGCCTGCTACAAATTGACGGACTGACCACCGAACTCGATAGCGACAGCGGGCTCATACGTGCGGTGGATGCGCTCTCGCTCAGCATAGAGCGCGGCCAAACACTGGCACTGGTGGGCGAGTCCGGTTGCGGCAAGTCCATGACGGCTTTGTCTATTCTGCGATTGTTGCCGCAAAACGGACGCGTCAGTGACGGCACAGTGCATCTGCAAGACCTGGATGTGACGGCCTTGCCCGAAGCCCGCATGCGCGATGTCCGGGGACGGCGCATAAGCATGATTTTTCAGGAACCCGCCACCAGCCTGAACCCGGTGTTTACTGTGGGCCAACAGATTGTGGAAGTGATCGAGCGCCACACCGCCACACGCGGTGCAGAAGCGCAAGCGCAAGCGCTGCAGTGGCTGCACCGGGTTGGTCTGCCAGAACCCGAGCAGCGCCTGCACAGTTACCCGTTCCAGCTTTCCGGCGGGCAGAAGCAACGCGTCATGATCGCCATGGCGCTTGCCGCAGAGCCTGACCTGGTGATAGCCGACGAGCCGACCACGGCACTGGACGTGACCATTCAGGCGCAAATTCTGGACCTGCTCAAGGAACTGCAGGCCTCGCTCAAAATGGCCATTTTGCTCATCACCCATGACCTGGCAGTGGTGTCGCACATGGCGCACCATGTGGCCCTGATGTATGCGGGCCAGATTATCGAAACCGCGTCGGCGAAAGACTTCTTCACCCGGCCTCTGCACCCCTATGCAGCGGCCTTGTTTGCTGCCCTGCCGGACCAACGTCAGCGCGGACGTGCGCTGCTGTCTATCGCGGGTTCGGTGCCTGCGCTCGACCAGGATTTTGCGGGCTGCCGTTTTGCCGACAGGTGCACCCAAGCCTTTACCGCCTGCCATGCCGCGCCCCCTGCGCTGACCGAATACAGCGCGGGGCACGCGGTGCGCTGCGTGCTTTATTCCAATGTTGCCAAGGATGGCAAGGACACATCCCCCGCTGTTGTAGAAAGCCCCGCAAGCGATGCGGAGCCAACACAAATAGATCACGCCACAGCACAAGGAGCGGCCTCCGCCCTGTTGTTGGAAGTGCGTGACTTGCGCGTCGGGTTTCCGATTCGCAAAGGGCTGTTGCAGCGCACACAGGGCTACGTGCAAGCGGTAGACGGCGTCAGCTTTTCGTTGGCGCCGGCGCGCACACTGGCGCTGGTGGGAGAGTCCGGCAGCGGCAAGACCACGGTGGCCAAAGCCTTGCTGCAACTCTTGCGCGGCGTGGCACGCGTTGAGGGCAGCGTGGAACTAGCCGGGCAGAGCCTCAACAGTTTGCAGGGTGAGTCACTTCGACTGGCCCGGCGCTCGGCGCAAATCGTGTTTCAGGACCCGTTTGCCTCGCTCAACCCACGCATGCGCGTGAAGGATATTCTGGAAGAAGGCGTGGCCTCGTTGTGCCCCGAGGTCGATACCACTGAGCGTGTTCAGCGCGTGCGCACACTGCTGGAGCGCGTGGGCCTGCGCGAGGACGCACTGGGCCGCTACCCACATGAATTCTCGGGCGGACAGCGCCAGCGCCTGGCGATTGCACGGGCACTTGCTGTGCAACCGCGCCTGATTGTGGCGGACGAACCCACCTCGGCACTGGACGTATCCGTGCAAGCGCAAATTCTCAATCTGCTGCGCGAATTGCAGAACGATCTGGGATTGAGTTATTTATTTATCACCCACAACTTCAATGTCGTGGAATACCTGGCCGACGACGTGGCCGTCATGCAAAACGGAAAAATCGTCGAAGCCGGGCCGGTGGCCTCGCTGCTGCAAAGTCCGCAACACCTGTATACGCAAACCTTGCTGGCTGCGGTGCCCCGCTTGGCGCGAACGTTTAGCTAAGACAGCGGGGTGCTAAAGCAAAAAGGCCGACCCGCCATCACAGCGGGTCGGCCTTTATATGGTCTTCAATTAGAAACTAAAGGTTCCGTTCAGATAGACGGTGCTGCCACGCGGGTCGTAGTAGCGTCCATCCCAACCCACTTCCTGGCCACGGTTCAGGCCACCTTGCGACAGCACAAATGGTGGCTGCTTGTTGAACAGATTCAGCATGCCAACGGTCAGTGAAATCGACTTGCTGGGCCGATAGGTCGTCTGCCAGTCAAAGGTAACGTAGCTTGGTACGGTTACACGATAGTTGACATCATCACCACCTGCACCGGGGCCGGCCAGAATACTGGGGTCGGCCGCAGAATCAAGGTAACTGGACTTGAAGTTAGCGGTCAAAGCATGGCTCCACTGGCCGATATCGTAGGTGTTGATCCACTTGCCTTGCCAGTCAAAAATAACCGATGCCTGTTGGTCACGATTGCCCAGACTGGAGAAATACACCCCGCCTTTTTCAGCCTGTGCGTCCGAGCGCAGAATGAAGGTCGTGATGAAGTTGGAGGTCCAACGACCCTCACCCAACTTCGTGCGCGTCGTCACATCCAGGTCAATGCCCGTGGTGACAGAGTCGCCCAGGTTTTCGTTCGGTGAAACAAAGGCCAGCAACTTTTTGCCGGTCGAAGGATCGGTGAAATCGGTGAAGTAGCGCGAATACTTTGCCGGATCTGCAAAAGCCACCTGCTCGCTGATCTGCCCGATCGAGTTGGAAATCTGCACAGTCCAAAGGTCTGCACTGACAGTGGCACTAGGCGTCAACTCCCAGACAAAACCCAGTGTCGCCTGACGCGAGGTCTCAGGTTTCAGATCAGCATTGCCCTTGGCATACTGGTTGAATTGCGCTCCGTCATCGCACATTACGCCCAGCGAGGTGGACAGTGCCTGCAAGGCGTCTGATGCGGGGTCTCCGCTGCAGGTATAGGCGCTCTGGGTCACTCCGAAATTTTGCTTGGGTGCATTGACCTGCGCCAGCGAAGGTGCGATGTAGCCGGTGCCCAGTGAGCCGCGCACAAGAAACTGCTTACTTGGCTGGAAGCGCATCGCCAACTTACCAGTGATGTTGCTGCCAAAATCATTGGTGTTATCGTAGCGCGCCGAGGTGGTGAATTCAAGTTGCTTGCTAACCGGCAGACCCAGTTCAGCAAATAGGCCCAAGGTCTGACGGCTGGCAGAATAAGCTGGCTGTATACCTGTATCGCCAAAGCGCTGGTCTATGCCAGTGCCAACGCATGGACTTCCTGAAGTGGCACAGGGTTGACCATTGATGTCCACTGCGTAAGTTTTGCGTCCGCCAAGAACTTCACCGGTTTTAGCATCCAGTTTTTCGTTTTGGACAGTTGCTCCAAGTGCCAGTTGCACTGCACCGCCCGCCAAACTGCCTATGCCCTTGGACGCCTGTGCGGATACTGAATCAAAGGTAGTTATGCCGCCATTCCAGTAGCCATCAATTTTGGCCGCCTGAATTGCAGCATTGCCGGCTGCGTTTTGACCACCCAAAGGTAAGAAGGGATCAAACCCTAAGGCAATGGCAGAGGCCACGCCGCTGACGCTGGCGTAGCCGCCTCCAAAAGTGTCCTTGGCTTCGTTAATTGAGTGCACAAGAGATGCGCTGTAGTCCCAATCCTGGATCGTGCCCTCAAGGCCGGTAACAAAGTGGGTCAGGCTTTGCTCATTGATGTTCGTACGCTTGCCCAATTCGGTAAAACGCAAGTTAGCATCGATGGTGTTGGGATCATAATCCACGCCGGAAACCAGACCTTGGTTGGTGGCCATGGCGATAGCGTGTGTCCAGGCGGGCGTGCCGGGGGTAATCGCCAGTTCTCCGGGGGGTGGAGCGATGCGGGCAATACTCTTGGTGGTGCCCCACAGCAGTTCGTTAAACCATTTGGTGCCGCCACCAAGGTCCTTGTCAAAGCTCAGGTAGGCGTTGCTTCTTTCGCGCTCGGGATACACCTCTAGTTGCGACGTGAAGTCATAGCGGCATGACAAACCAGACTGAATATGTGCTGGCGGGCAACCAGCACCTGCGTCAGGCCCCGGATGAATCCGCGCGACTTGGCCCGTCGCATCATAGTAATTTGCGTTGGCAGGTACCGAACGCTTGGACGTACCCAATGCAGGAGATATTCCGATGAGTCGGCCATTTTCGTCAGTGCCAGAAATGATACCTGTCTTGGCAAATTCCCGTTGGGTTGCAAGCAACTTCTTGCGCGTGTCACCACTCAGCGAGAAGCTGAAGTTGTATCCATCTTGATCGTAATTGCCAAAGCCCTTGCTCAAGCTGAAACGCTGTTCTTCAGCGCCGCCGCCCGTGGGGTTGGACATACCCGCAGAAACCACGAAATCAGTAGCTGATTTGCGCGTGATGATGTTGATCACACCTGCCACTGCGTCAGCACCGTACAGGGCAGAAGCTCCGTCAGTCAGGATTTCAATGCGCTCGATGGCGGAGATAGGCAGCGTATTCAAATCCACACCATTCAAGGCGCCGGTAACCGCTTGACCGCCCGACTTGGCAATGCGGTGCCCATTGAGCAGCACAAGAGTGCGGGTCTCGCCAATGGAGTGAATAGACGCACCTGCGAAGCCATAGGTTTCGCCGCCGACGGCACTGCCCTCGACCGTGGAGGATTGCATGGCTGGCAACAGCTGAATCAGATCCGTGGTGTTGGTAGCGCCGGTTTGCTCGATCTGCTTGCGGGTAAAAGTTTGAACCGGCAGAGCCGTTTCGCCCGACACGCGTTTGATGGCAGAACCTGTGATCTCAACCCGTTGCAAGGAAGGGCTTTCGTCCTGCGCATTAGCAGCTTGAAAGGCACAAACCGCCAAAGACGCACAACACACTTGTGCGGCCGCGCGCGCTAACGCGCTATGACGAAAGAAACGGGGATGCTTCATATGGGTTCTCCAAAAAAATTCCGCAACAAAACGCATGCGGTTTGCGCCTCACCTAACATGAATTAATTACGCCTTTATGTAAAAAGAACGTAAATTCACGAAACAATTCTTACCTA
>CANFNO010000080.1 GCA_947447845.1 Burkholderiales bacterium
GAAGCCACAAATTGAATTTCCAGGTGCGGTGTCCGGACGACTACGCCCCGCCAATAAATGGCGCCCGATCGAGCAGGCCACCGTGTCCTACGGATACGGCCTGTCGGCCTCGCTGTTCCAGATGGTGCGTTCCTACACCGTGTTCTCGCACGACGGTCTGATCATTCCGGCCACGCTCATGAAAAACACCGAGCCTGCCGTGGGCGTGCGGGTGTTTTCCGCAGACACTGCCGCCGAAGTGCGCAAGATGCTGCAAATGGCCGCCGGCCCCGGTGGCACCGGCCCCAAGGCTCAGACCCAGGGCTACTCGGTGGGCGGCAAGTCCGGCACCGCATACAAGCAGCAGGGCAAGGGCTACGGCACGGACGGCAACCGCAAATACCGCAGCTGGTTCGTGGGCATGGCGCCAATCGACAAGCCGCGCTTGATCGTCGGCGTGATGCTGGACGAGCCCAGCGCCGGTCGGTATTTCGGTGGTGACGTGGCGGCCCCGGTGTTCAGCGACACCGTGCAGCAAACCCTGCGTCTGCTCAATGTGCAGCCCGATATGGCGGTGCGCCCCAATATCGTCGCCAGCGCCGTGGAGGAGAGCTTCTGATGCTGCACTCCACCACACAAGCAGCGCAATGGCTCAAAGCCCACGTGACCGGCACGCTGCGCACCGACAGCCGTGCAGTGCAGCCCGGCGACGCCTTTGTCGCCTGGCCCGGTGCTGCGGTGGACGGACGTTCTTTTGTGAATGCGGCCTTGCAGGCGGGCGCTGCGGTGTGTCTGGTCGAAGCAGAGGGCCTTGAATCCTTTGATTTACCAGCCGAGCGCGTCCAGAGCTTTAGCGGCCTCAAAGCCGCCACTGGGCCGATTGCTGCGGAGTATTTTGCAAACCCTTCTGAAGAAGTCGCCGTGTTGGCGGTCACGGGTACCAACGGCAAGACGTCCACTGCCTGGTGGCTGGCGCAAGCCCTGTCGGCGCTGAAGGGTGAGCACAGCATTCCTTGCGCCATGATCGGCACACTGGGTGTGGGCCGTCCGCCCGCAGCGGGTTCGCAAGAAAACGCTGCAACCGCCCAGGGCGATGTCGTGTCCACCGGCCTGACCACGCCTGATCCGGTGCAGTTGCAATCGGCGCTACGCCGTTTTGCCGCGCAAGGTATCAAGGCCTGCGCTATCGAAGCCTCCAGCATCGGCATCGAAGAAGCCCGCCTGGACGGTGCGCAGATTCGCATGGCGTTGTTCACCAATTTCACCCAGGACCATCTGGATTACCACGGCAACATGGACGCCTACTGGCAAGCCAAGCGTCGCCTATTTGCTTGGGCCGGTCTGCGTAGCGTGGTTGTGAATCTGGACGATGTGCGGGGCGTTGAATTGGCCAGTGCGCTGGATGGCAGTGGCCTCGATGTGTGGACCGTGTCCACGGTGCGCGCCGCCCGCTTGCAGGCACGCAAACTGGTTTACCACGCAAATGGCATGGGTTTCGACGTGGTGGAGGGCGACACGGCGCTGCCGTTGCAAACCAACCTGATTGGCAGCTACAACGTTTCCAATTTACTGGGCGTGCTGGCCGCCATGCGCGCCTTGGGCGTGCCACTGGCCGACGCGGTGCAGGCCTGCAGCCAGCTGCATGCGGTGCCGGGTCGAATGGAATGCCTGGGTGACGCCAACACACCGCTGGTCGCGGTGGACTATGCCCACACCCCTGACGCGCTCGACCATGCGCTGCAAGCCTTGCGCCCCATGGTGAAGGCACGCGGAGGCAAGCTCTGGTGTGTGTTTGGCTGCGGTGGCGACCGGGACGCCTCCAAGCGTCCGCTGATGGGCGCGATTGCGGCCAAACTTGCGGACCAAGTGGTGGTTACCAGCGACAACCCGCGCAGCGAAAAACCCGAAGCCATCATTGCGCAAATTCTGCTGGGTCTGCCTTCCTGCAACACCCTGGTCGTGCAGCCGGATCGGGCCCAGGCGATTGCCCAGACGATTCAACGCGCCGCTGCCGAGGATGTGGTGCTGCTGGCCGGCAAAGGGCACGAAGCCACGCAGGAAATCGCGGGCATCAAGACAGCGTTCTCGGACCGTGCTCACGCGGTGACCGCTTTGCAGCAATGGCGCAAGTCTGGTGCGGAGTCGCAAGCATGACGCCCATGATGCAAATGAAAGCTGCCGCGCAATGGCTGACCGGTGCAAACTTGGTAGGCGATGGCGAAGTCAACGTGCGGCGCGTGCACACCGACACCCGCAGCGTGGAGCCTGGCGATTTGTTCCTGGCCCTCAAAGGTGAGAAGTTCGACGCCAACAGCATGCTGCATGAGGCCTGCGCTCAGGGCGCTGCGGGCCTTATTTGCCATGCTGGCCTGGCTGCTGAAAGCTATCCCGCAGGCATTCCCCGCATCGAAGTGGCCGACACCCACGCGGCGCTTACGCAACTCGCCACAGGTTGGCGCGCGCAGTTTCCCATTCCCTTGATCGCGGTCACCGGCAGCAACGGCAAGACCACGGTCACGCAGATGATTGCCAGCATCCTCAGTGCCGCTGCAGGCGACGATGCCTTGGCCACACGCGGCAACTTGAACAACGATATTGGCGTGCCACTCACCGTCCTGCGCCTGCGCGCACACCATCGCATTGCGGTGGTGGAGTTAGGCATGAACCATCCTGGCGAAATAGAAGCCCTAGCAGCGATTGCACAGCCCACCGTGGCTTTGGTGAACAACGCGCAGCGTGAGCACCTCGAATTCATGCAGACGGTGAAAGCCGTGGCACAAGAGAATGGCTCAGTCATTGGGTCACTTGCGGTCAGCGGCACGGCCGTGTTTCCCGCGGATGACGACTTTACGGCGTTGTGGGCTGATCTGGCCGAACCGCGTCGCGTGGCCCGCTTTGCACTGGCAGCCACAGACAGCACCCAGGACCTTGTCTGTCATGCCGCTGTGTGGCTGGACGGTGCCTGGTCGGTGCAGGCTTATGGCATGGGCAGCGCTTTGAATTTCCGCTTGCACATTGCCGGTCGCCACAACGTCAAGAACGCTCTTGCCGCGGCCGCCTGTGCCTTGTCGGCTGGTGTGTCGGTAGACGCGGTGGTGCAGGGTCTGGAGGCCTTTGTGCCGGTCAAGGGCCGCTCGCGCGCCGTGGCCTTGGTTATGGCTGACCGCACCCGCACGCTGGTGGACGATACCTACAACGCCAACCCCGACTCGGTGCGCGCTGCGATTGCCGTGCTGGCCGAATTGCCTGCGCCGCGCCTCTTGGTATTGGGCGATATGGGCGAGGTGGGCGAGCAGGGCCCGGCCTTCCATACCGAAGCGGGCTCAGAAGCCCTGGCCGCAGGCATTGAACACTTTTTTGCCATGGGCGAACTAGCCAAGTCTGCGGTTGCCGCCTTCCCTGGTGCGCGTCACTTCACCTCCATCGAAGACCTGAACGCCGCAGTGCTGCAGCAGTTGCCGCAGGTGAGCAGTCTGCTGGTCAAAGGCTCGCGCTTCATGCGCATGGAGCGCGTAGTTGAAGCGGTTAGCGCCGCCGCACAAACGCAGGGCACACCATGAAACCAAACAACAAAAAGAAGGAATTCCACCCATGCTTCTAAGCCTGGCCCAATGGCTGCAAACCCTGTCACCGGAATTCGGTTACTTCCGCGTCTTCCAATACATCACCTTCCGCGCCGTGATGGCGGCGCTCACCGCCTTGCTGATTGGCCTGGCCGCTGGCCCTTATGTGATTCGCCGCCTGACGGAACTCAAGATCGGCCAGCCGATTCGCGGCTACGGCATGGAAAGCCACTTGAGCAAGAGCGGCACCCCCACCATGGGCGGTGTGTTGATTCTGCTGTCCATCGTGGTCTCCACGCTGCTGTGGTTTGACTGGAGCAACCGCTTTGTCTGGATCGTGCTCATCGTGACACTCGGCTTTGGTGCCATTGGCTGGGTGGACGACTGGCGCAAGGTGGTGCGCAAAGACCCGGAAGGCATGCGCTCACGCGAAAAGTACTTCTGGCAATCGGTGATTGGCCTGCTGGCCGCTTTGTATTTGGTGTTCAGCATTTCTGAGAGCTCCAACCTGCGCGTGATGCAGTTGTTTTTTCAGTGGGTCAGCTCCGGCTTCGATGTGAACCTGCCACCTAAAGCCGGCCTGTTGCTGCCCTTCTTCAAAGAGGTGAGTTATCCCCTGGGCGTGCTGGGCTTCGTCATCCTCACCTACCTGGTGATTGTGGGCTCCAGCAACGCGGTGAATCTCACCGACGGTCTGGATGGCCTGGCCATCATGCCGGTGGTGCTGGTGGGCTCCTGCCTGGGAATTTTTGCCTACGTGACGGGTAGCGCCGTGTATTCCAAATACCTGTTCTTCCCGCACATTCCAGGCTCCGGTGAACTGATGATTTTCTGCTCGGCGCTGGCGGGTTCCGGTCTGGCATTTTTGTGGTTCAACACCCATCCGGCCCAGGTGTTTATGGGTGATGTGGGTGCGCTCGCTTTAGGTGCCGCGCTGGGCACCGTCGCAGTGATCGTGCGCCAGGAAATCGTGCTCGCCATCATGGGCGGAATTTTTGTCGTGGAAGCCCTGTCCGTGATGCTGCAGGTGAGCTATTTCAAATACACCAAGAAGAAGTTTGGGACCGGCAAGCGCCTGCTGAAGATGGCACCGCTGCACCACCATTTTGAGAAGCATGGCTGGAAGGAAACGCAAGTCGTAGTGCGCTTCTGGATCATCACCATCCTGCTGTGCCTGATCGGCCTGTCCACCCTGAAGTTGCGCTAAAAATGGTTGCCCCCACGTTTGCTGCTACGCAGCTGCTCTGCCCCCCGAGGGGGCCGTTCGCCTCCTTGGGGCGGCCCGGCGGAGGCTTGTCATGAATAGCCTGCGCAACCTCCACGTCATGATCCTGGGCCTGGGTGCGTCCGGTCTGGCCATGGTGCGTTGGTGCGCGTTGCACGGTGCTACCGTGACCGTGGTGGATACGCGCGAGGCGCCGCCTCAGCTTGCCGTGTTGCGCACTGAGTTGCCAGAAGTGACCTTCGTGCATTCGACCTTCAATGCAACGTTGATTGAAGGCACGGATATTCGTGCCGTCTTCAAGAGTCCGGGCTTGAGCCCCGCTGAGACTGCGGGCGTGATGGATGCGGCGCAAAAATTGGGTCTGTGGGTGGGTGGCGAACTCAGTCTGTTTGCCCTGGCACTCAAAGACCTGGCGCAAAGCCCTGTGCCCACGATCAACGCACACTACGCGCCAAAAGTGTTGGCGATTACCGGCACCAATGGCAAAACCACCGTCACCTCGCTCACTGGTCATCTGGTGCGTTGGGCAGGCAAGAGCGTTGCGGTGGCTGGCAACATCGGCCCGACGTTGCTGGATACATTGGCCAAGGCATTGACAGAAGACGCACTGCCAGAAGTCTGGGTGCTGGAGTTGTCCAGCTTTCAACTCGACTTGCCCAGTGGCTTCGAACCCACCGCCGCCGTGGTACTCAACCTGACGCAAGACCACCTAGACTGGCACGGCAACATGGCCGCCTATGCCAAGGCGAAGTCCAACATCTTTGGCACAACCGGCCTGATGATTCTGAACCGCGAAGACGCCGGCGTGATGGCCATGCGCCCCGAACCTTTGCGCGCGAAACTGCAGCGCCCCATCGAGCGCGAGTACGTGGCCTTCGGCACCGACATGCCCCAGCGCCCCGGCGACTTCGGGCTGGAAGAAATGAACGGCATGGTCTGGCTGGTGCGTGCGTTGGAGGCCGATGAGACGCGCAAGAAATATCAGCACCTCGAAGAGCTGCACATCCAGCGCTTCATGCCGGCCGATGCACTGCGCATTCGTGGTCGCCACAACGCCAGCAATGCGCTGGCTGCACTGGCCCTGTGTTCTGCTGCGGGCTGCGCGCTGGGCCCCATCCTGTTTGGCCTGCGCGAATACCGGGGTGAACCGCACCGCGTTGAAAGTATCGGCATTTTGAATGGCGTCGAATTTTTTGATGACAGCAAGGGCACCAACGTAGGCGCTACTGCCGCGGCCCTGAACGGCCTGGGTGAAGACCGCAAACTCATCTTGCTGTTGGGTGGCGAAGGTAAGGGGCAAGATTTCTCGCCGCTGGCAGCACCCATTACCCGCTATGTGCGCACCGTCGTGCTGTTTGGCCGCGATGCGCCGCTGATTCGTGAAGCCATTGCCGCCACTGAAGTGCCGTTGCTTGACGCCACCACCATGGACGACGCAGTGGCGCAAGCCAACCGCGTCGCGCATGCGGGTGACGCGGTGTTGCTGTCGCCCGCCTGCGCCAGCTTTGACATGTTCAAAGACTATGCCCACCGCGCTCAGTGCTTTGTCGATGCCGTGCGTGCGCTGGCGCTGGAAAACGGCTCGGATCTGGAGTCGTCGACATGACCGCCGCGCCGGGCCGCCCCAAGCAAGGTTGCACCGCAGTGCGAAGCACGGAGGTGTTCCTGTGACCGCCGCGCCGGGCCGCCCCAAGCAAGGTTGCACCGCAGTGCGAAGCACGGAGGTGTTCCTGTGACCGCATTTGCTGCCACCATGAAGGGCTGGTTCTCGCGCAAGGCGGGGGCGACTGCGTCAGGCGTCTTGCCGGTGCGCCTGGGCGGGCGTGGCAGTTTCTCGACGCATACCGCAGCGGCCCAAGTGCGCGGCTTTGATCAGCCACTGGCCTGGGTGACGGTGGCCTTGCTGCTCTGGGGCTTGGTGATGGTGTATTCGGCCTCCATCGCCATGCCCGACAACCCACGTTTTGCCAACTACGCGCACAGCCATTTTCTGGTGCGCCACATCATGTCAATCGGGGTGGCCTTCGTGGCTGCGCTGCTGGCCTTTCAAGTACCTGTCGCTACCTGGGAGAAAGTGGCGCCTTACCTGTTCATTGCGTCGCTGGTGCTGCTGATGGCCGTGCTGGTGCCCTTCATCGGCAAGGGTGTGAACGGTGCACGGCGCTGGATCGCTTTGGGCGTTTTGAATTTTCAGCCATCCGAGCTGGCGAAGTTTGCCGTCGTCTTGTACGCCGCCGACTACATGGTGCGCAAGATGGACGTGAAAGAGCGCTTCTTCCGCGCCGTGATGCCCATGGGTATGGCGGTGGCTGTCATCGGTCTCTTGCTGCTAGCCGAGCCCGACATGGGTGCCTTCATGGTGATCGCCGTGATCGCCATGGGCATTTTGTTTTTGGGTGGCGTCAACGCGCGCATGTTCTTCTTGATTGCTGCCATTTTGGCGATCGCGTTCAGCTTGATGATTGCCTTGAGCCCGTGGAGGCGCGAACGCATCTTTGCTTACCTCAACCCTTGGGATGCGGCGTATTCCATGGGCAAGGGCTATCAGCTTTCGCACTCGTTGATCGCCATAGGGCGCGGTGAGATTTTTGGCGTCGGTCTGGGCGGCAGCGTGGAAAAGTTGCACTGGTTGCCCGAAGCCCACACCGACTTTTTGCTGGCTGTGATCGGTGAAGAGTTCGGTCTGGTCGGCGTGCTGGTGGTCATCTGCATGTTCCTCTGGCTGACCCGCCGCCTGATGCACATCGGCCGTCAGGCCATCGCGCTAGACCGCGTGTTTGCCGGTCTGGTCGCGCAGGGCCTGGGCATCTGGATGGGCTTTCAGTCATTCATCAACATGGGCGTAAATCTGGGCGCGTTGCCGACCAAAGGGCTCACCTTGCCGCTGATGAGTTACGGCGGCTCCGCCATCCTGGTCAATTTGATTGCTATAGCGGTCGTGCTACGCATCGACTACGAGAACAGACAGTTGATGCACGGAGGCCGTGTATGAGCAAGCAACATTGCGCACTCGTGATGGCCGGTGGCACAGGTGGCCACATCTTCCCGGGCTTAGCGGTTGCAGAAGCACTTCGCACCAAAGGCTGGCGCGTGCACTGGTTGGGCGCTCCTGGCAGCATGGAAAGCCGCTTGGTTCCGGCGCGCGGTTTTGCGCTGGAAACGATTGAATTTGGCGGTGTGCGCGGCAAAGGTGTTTCGACATTGGTGTTTTTGCCGCTGCGCCTGCTGCGCGCCTTCTGGCAAGCCTTGCAGGTGGTGCGCCGCGTCAAGCCCGATGTGCTGGTGGGGCTGGGCGGCTACATCACCTTCCCCGGCGGCATGATGGGCGTTGCTCTGGGCAAGCCACTCGTACTACACGAGCAAAACTCGGTGGCTGGCATGGCCAACAAGGTGTTGGCCTCTGTTGCCGACCGCGTGTTTACCGCCTTCCCGAATGTGTTTGCCAAAGGCCGCTGTGTGGGCAACCCCTTGCGCGCCGAGTTCCTGACGCAAGGCGAGCCACAGGTTCGTTTTGTCGGTCGCACCGGCCCCTTGCGTCTGCTAATAGTCGGAGGCAGTTTGGGCGCGCGTGCACTCAACAGCGTGGTGCCCAAAGCGCTGGCGTTGATCCCTGAAGACCAACGCCCCACGGTGATCCACCAAAGCGGCGAAAAACAGATTGACGAGTTGCGCGCCAACTACGCGGCCAGTGGTGTCACAGCCGAACTCACGCCCTTCATCACCGACACCGCGCAAGCCTTTGCCGATGCCGATCTGGTGCTGTGCCGCGCCGGCGCCAGCACCGTGACCGAGTTGGCCGCTGTGGGTGCCGCCGCGGTCTTTGTGCCGTTCCCCTCTGCGGTGGACGACCACCAAACTGCGAACGCCCGCTTCCTGGTGGACCAGGGCGCAGGCTGGCTCATGCCCCAAACGGAACTGACGCCTGAGCGCTTGGCTGAATTCATAAAAACAATCGACCGTCC
>CANFNO010000081.1 GCA_947447845.1 Burkholderiales bacterium
GATCACTATTGTCATCACCGCCAGCGGTTCGCCCCTGGCCAGTGCCGGTGACATCCACCTCAGCGCAGACCACCCGGAAGGCTTCGACAAATACAGCCCCATGGTCTCGCGCCTCTTGCATCTCATGATCATCGACATCCTGACCACCTGCGTGGCCCTGCGAATAGGAAGCGGCACTTTGCAGCCGCTGCTGCGCGAGATGAAGCACAACTTACGGAACAAGCGCTACACCTGACGCAGTCTTTAAGCAGTCCATTAAAAAACCCCGCTGTGTTTCCACAGCGGGGTTTTTTGTTTTCAAAATCTCAAACTGGCTTACGCCAGCGCGGGATTAGAAGGACATTGTCAGACCGCCAACGTACTTGTTGGTAGTGATTTCAGTGCCGCTTGCGTCATCCTTGGAAGAACGATAGCCGAAGTAAGCCTTGGCTTGCTTGCCCAGTGGGTACAGAACTTGTGCAGCGTAAGCAGAACGAGTGCTTTCCAAGTCGCCAGAAGTCTTTTCACCAGCCCAGCCCAAGGACAGTTCCACGGGACCTGCAGGAACCTTCACGCCAATGGCAGAACCGGTGTCGGTTGCGGAACCAGTGCCAGCCAAAACGCCATTTGCTTTAGTAGACTGGAATGCACCATACACAGTGGCAACGCCGAGGTTGTATGCAATGGTAATTACAGTAGCGGTAGTGTTATTACCATCACCTGCAGATGCTCCAAGCGTAGCAGCAACTGGTGCGACAACAGTGCCATCAGATTTCACATAACCGGCTTTTGCATTTGAGCCAAAGCTATTGGAAGTTGGAACGGTTTCCATCGCTGCGGAAATAGCCAGAGGGCCTGCAGAGTAGTTAACACCAGCGCTGGTGTAAGAAGTGCTGTTGCCAGTTGTGGTGTCCTTGCTGGGTGCATACATGATCACCGCATTAAAACCACCGACGGTAGGTGTGGTGTACTGAACGTGACCCACTGCTGCACCGGAGTTTGCTGCATCATTGCCGTTATCGTTGTGAATACCGCCACCCCATGCTGCGCCAATGGCGGAGAAGTGGTTGTAATCCATTGCTTCATTGAAAGCATTGTCGTAAGGAGACCAGTCCATACCCAACTGGATGGCCCCGAAACCACCGGAAACACCAACGATACCGGTACGGCCCCAAGAATTGTTTGCCCAACCCGTGCCACCTGCGGGTCCAAAGCCGATTTCCGCCTTGGCGAACGCTTTACTGCCGCCACCAATGTCGGACTCGCCCTTAAAGCCGATCGTACTGGTGTTGTAACCGCCGTTCACAGCAGTCAATCCAGCGTCAGGTGTACCAGTGACGGTTGTAGCACCAACGCCCAAGTCAATGCGAGCGTACGGGGTGATCGTAGCCTGAGCAAATGCGGAACCGATAGATGCCAGAGCGGCCAAAGCGATAAGAGTCTTTTTCATGAATACCTCAATAATTAATGTGGTTCAAATTTACGTTCGCTTGCAATACAAGCTAATTAAATTTGACCATATTTCGTAGATCAACGCCCTGTGTAAGAGCGAAAAACGGCTCATGAATTGTCAAACAAATGATTTTGTTGCTCAAATATGACATCTTTTGAAGCCAAGGGTTTACCCGTAAAGAAATGCAAAGTCGCGCATAGAGAAATGAAGGGCGCAAAGCGAACTGACATGCAACTTTTTAGCGAATTTCAAGAGATCGCATCGCCAAACGAAAAAGCCCGCTGCATTTCTGCAGCGGGCTTTTATTCATTTAAACCTCAGCTGGCTTACGCCAGCGTCAGATTAGAACGAGTGGAAAACACCAACGCGGTATTGGCTGTTGATCAGGTAACCGCCATTGGCGATTGCTTTGTCGTTAGCTTGACCGAAAGATGCCTTCAAAGAAGTGCGCTTGCTCAAAGCGTAAGAAGCAGCAGCGGTAGTCCACTGAGCGCCGTCGTATTGAGCGGTGTCCAGACCCAGAGTCACAGCACCAACGGGAACGCTCACACCAGCGGTGGTGATGCCCACGTCGTTGTAGGAGTTCTTGTTGTAACCAACGCCGAACTTGGCAATGCCTGCGTCATACAGAGCGTACAAAGCGTAGGCAGAAGCGCCAGCCAGAGTTGCGCTCTTGGCAGTGGTGTCATTACCACCGTAGTTGCTGTCAAACGAAACTGCTTCAACGTAGGCAGTCAGAGGACCACCAGAATATTTGACGTTCAAAACGGTCTTGTTGTTATTGGGGGTACCAGTAACAGCAGATTGCAGGCCGTCGCCGCCGTTCACATAGATCAGGCTGGCAACAGCGCCGCCGAACGAAGGAGTGGAGTAAACGATGCCGTTGCGTTGAGCAGTCAGCTTCAAGTTCACAGCAGCAGTGTCAGCAATACCGTTGGACAGGCTGGCGCCAGACAACAGTGCAGCTTCGATAGCGGAATGCGACTCGTAGGATTTCAGGGTGACCTTACCGAAGCCACCAGCGATAGACAAAGAAGTGTCTTCGCTACCAGTAGCGTGACGAGCACCGAAGTCAAAACCAGAGCTCAGGGCCAGAGTTGTACCACCGCCCAGATCTTCGGTCACGCCGATGAACAGGTTACCGTCAGACTGTTCAAAGCCAGTGGCCTTATTCAGGTTGGAAGACTTGCTCAGGGAAAAAGTGCCGGTCAGAGCAACTTGTGCGGAAGCAGCGCCAACCAATGTCAGTGCAGCGATAGCAACGAGGGATTTTTTCATTTGTAAATTTCTCCAAGGTTTAACAAAGGGCTCCAGGTGGAACCCCGGGCCAACCTCCTGTGTAAGGAAGCTGCATGTATTGCACCAGACGGGCGCATGTTTGGCAAAGGAAAGCGGACAATAGGTGCAAATCAGTGCGTTTTTCGTTGCAGGGGTGCAACAATTTGTATCCATCGCGGGCGGCAGCCACCTTTAATACACTGTTCCGCACAACGGAGATTATTTGATATGGACTCTTTTTTCATCGCAGCCGACACCGCGCTGCGCACCCTCTTTGCCAAGCCTCGTGCAGCAAAAGCTTGCCCTACTCTTCCAGAAGGGCCAACCGAGCTAAACGACGCCGAGCGACGCCTTGCTGCCGGGCTGATGCGGGTAAACCACGTGGGCGAAATCTGTGCCCAGGCGCTTTATGCGGCCCAGGCATTAGCCACACCGAGCCCGGAGCTGCGTCGACAATTCAATCAGGCCAGCGCCGATGAAGTGGACCATTTGGCCTGGACTGCTGAGCGCTTGCACGAACTGGGTGCACGCCCGTCGATTCTGAATCCGCTGTGGTACGCCGGTGCTTTTGGCTTGGGCCTCTTGGCTGGGCGGATGGGCAATGCAGTCAGCCTGGGCTTTGTGGTGGAGACCGAGCACCAAGTTGGCGCACACCTACAAAGTCATCTGGAAGCGCTACCCACAGGTGACCACGCTTCACGCGCCATCGTGGCGCAGATGGCCGACGACGAAATGCGCCACGCCAGCGAGGCGCAGGCCGCTGGCGCGGTGGAATTGCCTCAGCCCGTCAAACAGCTGATGCGTGCCGCAGCCAAGGTCATGACGACCGTGGCTGAACACGTTTAAATCACACGCTCAAACGTTCGATCAGGATTCCACCAAGTCAAAGCTGGTGGTGATCTCAGCGGTCTTGGCCAGCATGATGCTGGCAGAGCAATACTTCTCATGGCTCATGGCGATGGCGCGCTCCACCGCAGTTGCAGGCAGGCCTCTGCCGCTCACCGTGAAGTGCATGTGGATCTTGGTGAATACTTTCGGGTCGACCTCGGCACGTTCACTGGTGAGCTTTACGCTGCAGCCCTGCACATTGTGGCGACCGCGCTTGAGGATCAGGACCACGTCATAGGCGGTGCATCCACCGGTACCGGCCAGCACGGTTTCCATGGGGCGCGGCGCCAAATTCTGGCCGCCGTTTTCGGGTTTGGCGGCATCGGGCGCGCCGTCCATAGTGATGGTGTGGCCACTGCCGGTTTCCGCGACAAACCCCATGCCGGAGCGTGTGCCCAGGGCACCGGTCCAACTGACTGTACATTCCATTTTTAATCCTCTGTAATTGCCCCGCGCGGAGCAAAATTTCCGTGCCTATAATGGGTGCATGAGTTTACCCACCAAGTCCAAGTCCCCGCTCACAACACTGACTCCCGCCGATTACCTCAAGAAAATTTTGACGGCACGGGTCTACGACGTGGCCCAAGAATCCGCACTGGAGCCCGCGCGAAACCTCAGTCGCCGGTTGCACAACACCGTTTTACTGAAGCGGGAAGATCAGCAATCTGTGCGCAGCTTCAAGTTGCGGGGCGCCTATAACAAGATGGCGCATTTGTCTGCGGAGCAGTTGCGCTCCGGTGTGATTTGCGCCTCTGCTGGCAACCACGCGCAGGGCGTTGCACTGAGTGCCAGCAGACTGGGCACCCGCGCTGTCATCGTGATGCCCACCACCACGCCCCAAGTCAAAGTGGATGCGGTGCGCGGGTTTGGCGGCGAAGTGGTGTTGTTCGGTGACAGTTATTCAGACGCCTACGGCCACGCCCTCGTGCTGGAGAAGAAAGAGGGACTCACTTTCGTGCATCCGTTTGATGACCCTGACGTGATTGCCGGTCAGGGCACGGTCGCCATGGAAATGCTGCGCCAAGTACAAGTTCTGGGAGCCGACAAGGCCGCCAAATCAGGCAACAAAGGACGGGGCAAAGAAAGCACCGGTCTGGACGCCGTGTTTGTAGCCATTGGCGGCGGTGGGCTGATCTCGGGCGTGGCGAATTACATCAAGGCGGTGAACCCCAACATCAAGGTCATTGGCGTGCAAATGAATGACTCCAATGCCATGGAGCAATCGGTCAAAGCCAAGAAGCGTGTCACGCTGGACGACGTCGGCCTATTCTCCGATGGCACAGCTGTGAAATTGGTGGGGGAAGAAACCTATCGGATCGCCAGCAACTTGGTGGACGACTTTATTTCTGTGGATACCGATGCGGTTTGCGCTGCAATCAAAGACATCTTCATTGACACCCGAAGCATCGTCGAACCTGCAGGCGCCATGGGTGTGGCGGCCATCAAGCAATACGTGGCCAAACACAAGACAAAAGGCGAGACCTACGCGGCTATTTTGTGCGGCGCGAACATGAACTTCGATCGCCTGCGCTTCGTCGCTGAGCGTGCCGAGGTGGGCGAGGAGCGCGAAGCCCTTTTTGCCGTCACCATTCCAGAAGAACGTGGCAGTTTCAAGCGCTTTTGTGAGTTGATCGGCACTTTGCCGGGCGCGGTGCGCAACGTCACCGAGTTCAACTACCGCATGAGCGATGCAGCCAAAGCCCATGTGTTTGTGGGCCTGACCACGCATGGCAAGGGCGAGTCCGAGAAGATTGCCGCCAATTTCAATAAGCACCGCTTCCAGACGCTGGATTTGACGCATGACGAGCTGGCCAAGGAACACATCCGCCACATGGTGGGTGGCCACTCGTCGCTTGCAGAAGACGAGCGCCTGCTGCGCTTTGTGTTCCCCGAGCGGCCCGGCGCGTTGATGAAGTTCCTGAGCCTGATGCGCCCGGGCTGGAACATCAGCCTGTTTCACTACCGCAACCAGGGTGCCGACTACGGCCGCATTCTGGTTGGTCTGCAGGTGCCCACGGCCGATGACAAGGCATTTGCCAAGTTCCTGCAGACGCTGGGTTACCCCTATGTGGAAGAGACCGACAATCCGGTCTACCGCATGTTCCTTCAGCAATAGATTCAGTAAAGGAGATTCGCTATGGCCATGAATCTCGACGGACGACTGGTGGTGGCGATTTCCAGCCGCGCCCTGTTTGACTTTGAAGAAGAGAACCAGGTTTTCGAGCAGGGCGATGACCGCGCCTATATGCAGTTGCAGCGGCAACGCCTGGACATTCCGGCCAAGCCCGGAGTAGCTTTTTCGCTGGTAAAGAAACTGCTGGCGTTCAACGAGACACCATCGCAGCGAGTGGAGGTGGTGATCCTCTCGCGCAATGACCCGGTGAGTGGCCTGCGCGTGATGCGCTCGGCGGCGCATTACGAATTGCCCATCATCCGCTGCTCGTTCACGCGTGGCGAAGCCCCGTGGCGTTACCTTAAACCTCTGCATGCCAACCTGTTTCTCAGCACCCATCTGAACGACGTGCGCGCGGCGTTGGCTGCTGGCGTGCCCGCAGCGCAGGTCTATCCACACTCCACCCATGCCAGCGAAGCGCATCCGGCCGAAGTACGCATTGCCTTTGACGGCGACGCCGTGTTATTCAGCGATGAGGCCGAGCTTGTCTACCAGGCCCAAGGGCTGGATGCCTTCCAACAACACGAGAAGGACAAGATCACCCTGCCCTTGCCGGACGGCCCGTTCAAGCCTTTGCTGGTGGCGCTGCACCGCATGCAACAGGCCGAGATTCCGCACATGCGCATCCGCACGGCGCTGGTCACTGCGCGCAGTGCGCCCGCACACGAACGCGCCATCCGCACGCTGATGGACTGGAACATCGAAGTGGACGAAGCCATGTTCCTGGGCGGGCTGGACAAGGGCGAGTTTCTGCGCGAGTTTGAGCCCGACTTCTTCTTCGACGACCAGACCGGCCACATCGAATCCGCCGCCAAACATGTGCCCAGCGGCCATGTGGCCAGCGGGGTGCGCAACGCCATCGAATAGGTTTTATCTGCCGATTCGGTAACGGCAGGTAAAGTAGCCAGGGATCGGTAGGCGCAGCCTTCCGGTGCGGCGTTGGGACTGGCACACTGCCAGAAAATAAAGCGACTACTGCCCATGCCACTCCTGGTTTCAATCCCCATTGAACGACGCCACGCACTCAAGCGCATTGCCGTTTTGGCAAGCCTTTCAGCCGGTACTTCGGCGTTCAATGCTAGCGCCCAAGCCACCGACGTGGTCACCGAAAAATCCACTGCTTCATCCCCCGACACAGACATCGCGCTTGCAGAACAATGGCGCGCCCTGTCGCGCCTGGGCTATGGCCCCAACGCCGCTTTGGTGCGGGAAATACAGGCCAGCGGCAATCCGCGCGCCTGGGCGCTGCAGCAAATCGACGCGGCTCACCGTGCCAGCCAATCGGCACCTATGCTCGCCAGCGAATTGAAGGACATCAACGCACCATTGCCTTGGATATTTGAGGGCGTACAGCGCGAACGTCAGGCCCGTGTCAGCCTTAAGGCCACCGAGCAAAATCCCTCCAAAGAACCCGCTTCGAACTCGAAACCAACACGCGAAGCCACAGGCGCTGACAACGAGCGGGCGCACCAGCGTCTGGATTTTTCGATGCCAGTAGAGCCGCAGAACTTCAACCGCACCATGGTCGAGAAGACCGATGTCTGGCGACTGCAAGCCTGCAGCCAGCCAGAGCAGGAAAACGTGCTGCTGGCACGCCTGACCGAGTTCTGGTTCAACCATCTCAACGTCTACATTGGCAAAGGCCCGGTGCGGCCCTTCGTCGGCCACTACCTGATCAACGTAGCACGTGCCCATGCGCTGGGTAGGTTTGAAGACCTGCTTCTGGCCAGCGCGCGCCACCCCGCCATGCTGCATTACCTGGACCAGGCCCAAAGCGTGGCCAACGGTACGCGGGGTGCACAGGGCACAACCCGTGGCTTGAACGAAAACTATGCCCGCGAGCTGATGGAGTTGCACACCTTGGGAGTGGACGGCGGCTACACGCAAACCGATGTGCGTGAACTGGCACGGGTGCTGACCGGATGGACCGTGGGCCCGAATAGCAGTGACGGCTTTCGCTTTGTTTTTCGTTCGCATGACACGGGTAGCAAAACGGTCATGGGCCACAGCTACCCGGATGGTTTGTTTGGCCGGGGCGAGGCCGAAGGCGAACAGGCCATTCGGATGCTGGCGCGCCACCCCAGCACCGCGCGCCGGCTCAGCCTGCGGTTGGCGCAGTTTTTTGTCGCCGACCAGCCGGGCACTGAGTTGGTCCAGCGCCTGAGTCAAAGCTTTTTACAAAGCCAGGGCGACATCAGGCAATGGCTGCAAACGCTGCTGCAGTCGCCTGAATTTTGGAACCCGGCGAATCGCCTGTTCAAGACGCCGATGGACTTTGCCTGTTCGGCACTCACGGCCACGCAAGGGGCGCAGGAACGGCGCAATCTGCTCATAACCCTGGGCTTTCTGAACAACGCCGGTCAGCCCCTGCATGGCTGGCAGACGCCTGACGGCTACAAAACGGATGCGGCCACCTGGCTGGCACCCGAGGCCCTGACGCGGCGGGCCGACTATGCCCTGGCGTTAGGTAGGCAAAGTGCTGATCTGGAATTCCTGCTGCCCTATCTGGGCGCAGCAACCCGCGAAACCGTCGCACAACAAAGGCCGGGGCAGCGAAACGGCCTGCTGCTTGCCAGCCCCGAATTCATGACCAAATAGCCGAAAGCCCCGCATGACTGACGCTTTTAAACCGCAATTGCCACGTCGGCAGTTTTTCTCTACCCTGCTGGCAGCTGGCAGCGTCTGGGCCGCGCCCACGGTCTGGGCGCAGACGCAAAGCCCCGGGAGCAACGGGCGACTGGTCATCGTCTTCCTGCGTGGGGCATATGACGGACTCTCGGCTTTTGTGCCGCACGGCGACCGCAGCTATTACGCCCTGCGCCCCAACATTGCCATCGCGGCACCTGACGGCACGGC